>CAMJRT010000051.1 GCA_946408295.1 uncultured Bacteroidales bacterium | reverse complement strand
GACCGCCGGCTTTGATGCGCACGCCTTCCGGAAGACTCAGGCCTTCCAGATACTTATTGATGCGACGGACCGCCACGGGATGGGACTTGCCCGCCTTCATATCCGCCTGTACGGTAATAGCATTGTCCGTACCGGAATGACGGGTCAATTGCGCAGGAACCAGACCGGGCGTAACGGTCGCCACCTGCCGCAAAGGAACGCGCAGGTTGGGCATATTGGCGCGGATGTATTTGTTGCGAATCACATCATAGGTCGAACTGTCCGTGTTTTCTTTTCCGTACAACGCTACCGGAAGACCGCCCGTATTGGAATTAATCAGTTTGGTGGAAGAAAACTCCTGACCGAGGGACAATCCGACCATCGCGGGATTGATGCCCAAACGGGATGCTTCGTCTTTGTCCAGGGTAATATCGATGGACGGGATGGTGGCATAATCGCTGTGTACCCATTTCATAATGTCGTTCTGCGCCCGCATAAAAGCGGCAATACTGTCCGCCACGGGAATCATCAGGTCGCGGTTTTTGCCTATGACTCGCATCTCTACGGGAGCGGGCACCCCTTGATAATCCATCTCCTTGATGCGAATCAAGGCATTCGGGAAGATATATTCGTACCGATTCTCATACTCGGGAATCATCTCCTTGGTAGCCCCCTCGCTGACCGTATTGACAATCAGTTGGGCGAAATTGAGGGCGGGAAGAGCCGGCGCATAGGTCTCGTGGAAACGAGGTGCGCTGCTGCCGACAAAGGCCGTGACATTCCTGACCCGTTTGTCGGCCATAATCCATTTTGTCAGGCTGTCCACATTCTCCTGGGTCGCTTCGAGATTACAGCCCTCTTCCAGGTTCATCTCAATCACAAACAAGTCACGCGAGGCTTTGGGAAGCATCTGGATATTGAGCGCAAAGAACATACCCACACCCGCCGCCACCAATGCGACTCCGCAGGTCAGGGTCAGGCGGGGATGGCGGAAGCACACCCGCTCCGCCTTGTCATAGACTTTTTGCAAAGCGTTGAAGAAGGTTGCCTGGACCTTGGCGAAGCCCGTAGGCTCTTGCGTGTTGGTCATTGCGATAAAACGGACCTCCAGCGACGGAATGACCGCAAGGGCGTAAGCCAGGGAAATCATCAAGGTAATGGCCATCACCCAGGGGAAGGCAAAGAACACGTCGCGAATATTGCCATCGATGAGGAAAAGCATCGGAAAGGTCATCAGACTGATGGATAAAGTGGCCATCAGCATCGGCATCGCCAACTCCTTGGCGCTGGCGATGGCAGCCTCCGTCCGGGTCATTCCCATCGCCAGTTTGGCCATATAGCCGTCAATGGTCACGATGGAGTCATCCACAATCATACCCAGCACCACGATGAGGGCTGCCAAAGTTACCGTATTCAGGGGCATCCCGATCAGGAACATCACCGCCAGGGCGATGGCCGTACAGACCGGAACGCCGGAAGAGGCGACCGCCGCACTCTTGAACGGGAAGAGCAGCAGCATCACGAAGATGACCACCAGAATGGAAATAAAGAGGTCGCGCAGGAAGTTGATTACGGAGGTCCGGACTACGCGCGGCTGGTCCGTGATGCGCGTCAGGGAAACGCTGGCCGGCAGTTCCGACTCAAATTGCTTGAGCACCTTGTCCACATCCGCACCAAACGCCACGATGTCCCGGTTGTCACGCATCGAAATTCCCATCAGCAAGGTGTTGTGTCCGTTGAATTGGATGGCCGTGGATTTTTTCTGGATGCGCCGCTCGACCTCCGCCACATCTTCGATGCGGACGATACCGCCGGCGGGTTCGTTCATCACGATTTTCTTGGCGACCTCCTCTTCGGAAGATACAGGCTCGTCAATATAAATCCGGGAATCGCCGAATTGGCCGGCAAACGATCCGCTGGGCAGTTGGATGCCTTCGGCCGTATAGGTCAGGTTGATGGCCAGGGGGCTGATGCCGTAGGCGGCGAGCCGGTCCATATCGGCCGTTACCGCAATCTCTTCGTTCTGGGAGCCCATAATCTGGACTTTCGCCACATCCGGAAGGGCTTGCAGGCGTTCTTTGAGGTCTTTGGCATATTCCTCCATTTCGCTCCATCCCTTGTCTTCGGATTCCATCGAAACAAGAATGGAAGAAACATTGGCGAAATCGTCGATGACGACGATGGCCAGCACATTGAGGGGCAAGGTCAGTTTGCGGGTCTGGAATTTGAAGCGAATATCCGACCAAGTCTGACGCAGTTCATCGGACGGGACATTCAATGTTACATAGATATAGCAGACGCCGTCTTTGGAAACGGAATGCAGGGACTTGCGATCTACTTCCGGACAAGCCAGGAGAACTTCTTCCAAAGGCTTGGTCAGGGTCTCTTCCACCCGCTCGGCGGAAGCGCCGGGATAAATGGCCGCCACCAGTCCCTGTTTGATGGGGACGGTGGGAAACTCCGCCTTATTCATCTTCCAAATGCCCAGCAAGCCGACCACAATCAGGCCCGCCACCACCAGATAGACGGCTTTGGAGCCTTCTATGACTCCCTGAAAGAAATCACCGGGCTTTCTCATAGGGCTTCTACGACTTTCGGTTGTACTTTCATTCCGGTACTGACTTTCTGGCTGCCTTCCACGATGATGCGGTCTCCCATATTGACGCCGCTTTCAATCGAAACGCCCGTTCCTGCGAACTTCCCGGCTGTGACGGCCCGTTTTTCCACCTGGTCGTCGGCATTGACTACCCAGATGTAGCGGCCGTTGTCGTCCACTTTGACGGCGGACGCAGGCACGATAATCCGTCTTTGCTGGTCTGTCTGCAGGCTCACTTTGCAGGCCATACCGGCTTTCAGTCCTTTGGGCTGCTGATGGAAGGTAAGCCGCACATTGTACGAATGGCTGACAAGCGAAGCCAGAACACCGATTTCATTGACGCTCGCATCGGAAGACAAATAGTCCAATGCGGGAATGACGACTTGGGCTTCCAGTCCTTCGTGAATGCGGGAAAACTCGTTTTCCGGAACACCGATGGATACTTCAAGGTTGGTTTCATCGATGAGCGTCGCCAGGCGGGACATCGGTTTGACTTCATCCCCCACCGTCACAAACAATTCACTGATGGAGGCATCCCAGGGAGCCGTTATGTGACACTCTTTCACCATATTGTCCGCCATTTCGGCCGTGGCTTCGGCCTGTACGAGTTTGGTGGAAATATCCTTCCATTGAATCTCTGACATTCCTCCGGCTTTATACACTTTTTCGGCCCTTTGATACCCGTCTTGCGCTTGGGAAAGGGTGGCATCCGCGGTCTTTTTCATATTTTTGACCGTGGGCGAATCCACTTCGGCAATCAGCGCACCACCGGACATTTTCTGCCCCAGATGAACGGGCAACTTGACAATGGTCCCGCCGTAAGGAGACATCAGGACGGTTGTGTTTTTGGAAACCACCGTGCCGATGTAACTGCGCGTGTAGGAACTCTGGACGTCTTGTACCTCCATCACGGCAACGGGAACAACGGTTTCTTTTTGCTGCTTTTTCGGTCCGCAAGAGACAACGGTCAGCAGCATAGAAAGTAAAATGATAGCATTTTTCATAGAAACTTAAAAGTCATAATTTCAAACTACAAATTTACGACTTTTTTGTATTTTTGCAGGAAATATTTTTTATAATAAGCATGAAAAAGTTTTTTCTTGTGTTTCTGTTCCTTTTTGGGGCGGTCTGCGGTCTTTCCGCCCAAGGTTTGAACGACCTTGCGGACAATATTCTGGGTAATTGGCGCGCCACGCGAGGCGGAGAAGTCAGCAAGGTCAAGGTTTCCCGCAGTGCGGACGGCACTTATATGGCGCAGGTTTATTGGGTGGAAGTGGACAAAGACAAGGATGGCCGCAAAAAACTGGATCGCAAAAACCCGGACAAGAGCCTGCGCAGTACACCCTGTGACCAAATCGTTCTGATCCGGGGCTTGCAATACAATGCCGATAAAAAACGGTGGGACGGTGCGGAGGTGTATGATCCGACCAAGGGAATCCGGGCCAAATGTGTCGTCAGTTTTGAACAAGACGGCAGGCTTCGCATCAAAGGTTCCATTCTGGGAATCAGCCAGAGTGTTTACTGGGAAAAATTGGCGGAATAGCCGGCCGTCCTTTGTCTGACGGCTTCGTACAGTACGACGGAGGTGGCGACGGAGACATTGAGCGATCCGGTCTGCCCGACCATCGGGATGGCGGCTTTTTCGTCGCAGAGGGCGAGCAACGAGTCGCTGATGCCTTTGCCTTCGGAGCCCATCACGATGGCGACGGGACCGTGGAAATCTACCTTATAAATAAGGTTGTCGCTCTTTTCGGTGGCGGCGACCAATTGGAATCCGCTTTGCCGGAGGTAGTAGGCCGCCAGCCGCAGGTTGGGGACTTTGCAGGTGTCCAGGCGCAGCAAGGCGCCCGCGGAGGCCTTGACGGCTTCGGCGTTGATGGCGGCACCGCCTTTGGCGGGGACGATGATGCCTTGTCCGCCGACACATTCGAGGGTACGGGCGATGGCGCCCAGGTTGCGGATGTCGCTCACGCCGTCCAGGATGACGATGACGGGTTCGGGGGCGGTGGCGAGGGCGTTGTTGACCAGCGTTTCCAAATCCACATAGTCAATCTGCGCCAGGTAGGCGATGACGCCCTGATGGGCGCCGCGGGCCTCCCGGTTGAGTTTTTCCAGAGGAACATACTGGTAGGGGATATGCCGTTCGCCGATGAGGGTGATGAGTTCCCGATAAACGGGCCCTTCCATCCCTTGTTTGATGAGGACCTTGTCAATCTGTTTGCCCGTTTTGAGGGCTTCGATGACGGGGTGTGTGCCAAAAAGCTTCTGCATAAGGCTTATAATTGTTGCGACAGTTCCAGCCATTCTTCGGTCTGGCTGTCTATTTCTCGTTTGTTTTCCAAATATTTCCGGGTCAGTTCGAGGATGTCGTCGCCGGGCCCGGGGGCTTGCAAGTGCGTTTCAATCTCTTTTTGGGCGGCTTCCAGCGCGGCGATGCTCTTTTCAAGGAAATCAACGCGATTCTTTATCTTGCGTTGTTCTTTGGACAAGAACTTGGGGTTGCCGCTTGGGGCCGGGGCTGACGCCGATTTGGCCGGCGCCTGCGACTTCGGTGAACTTTGGGCCTGCTGTGAGGCGCTTTTGCGCTCCAATTCGCTGAGGGTCTCTATTTTCCGGCTGCGCAGGAACTCGTCGATGCCGCCCAGGTGCTCTTTGACGCGCCCGTCGCGGAACTCATAGACCTTGTCCACCAGTCCTTCGAGGAAATCCCGGTCGTGCGAAACAATCATCAGGGTGCCGTCGTAGCGCCGGAGGGCCTGTTTGAGGATGTCTTTGGACAAAATGTCCATATGGTTGGTGGGCTCGTCGAGGGCCAGCAGGTTGTAGGGCGTAAGCATCAGTTTGGCCATCGCCAGGCGGGCCCTTTCGCCGCCGCTGAGCACGGCCACTTTCTTGTCGATGTCTTCGCCCTTGAACAGGAACGCCGCGAGGATGTCACGGAGTTTGGTGCGGATGTCACCCACGGCGATGCGGTCCAAGGTTCCGAAGACGGTGTCCTGTTTGTCCAGCACATCTTCCTGGTTCTGGGCATAGTAGCCGATGTTGACATTGTAACCGGTCCTGGCTTCGCCGTCCAGCGGGTCCAGTTCGCGCATCAGGATGCGCATCAGGGTGGTCTTGCCTTCGCCGTTGCGCCCGACCAGCGCGACTTTTTCTCCGCGTTTGACTTCGATCTGCGCATCCGAGAAAACGACCTTGGGCTTTTCTCCGGGCTTGGCAGAAGGGTAGCCGGCCACCAAATCCGTCGCTTTGAATACGATGTCTCCGCTGCGGGGGGCCGGCGGGAACTTGACCGTCATCGCGGCCTTGTCCTCGATGTCCACTTCGATGCGTTCCAGTTTCTCCAGCGCCTTGACACGGGATTGCACCTGGTTGGACTTGGTCGGCTTGTAGCGGAAGCGTTCGATGAATTCTTCCGTTTTTTCAATCATCCGCTGCTGGTTCTCGTACGCGGCCCGTTGCTGGGCGATGCGTTCGGCCCGCAGCACCTGGTATCGGCTGTAGGGGACTTTGTAGTCGTGGATGTGCCCCAACATAATCTCGACGGTGCGGTTGGTCACATTGTCGAGGAATTTGCGGTCGTGGGAAATCAGCACCAGCGAACCTCTATATTCTTTCAGGTAGCTTTCCAGCCATTCGATGGATTCGATGTCCAGGTGGTTGGTGGGTTCGTCCAGCAGCAGGATGTCCGGGCTTCCCAGCAGAATCTTGGCCAGTTCGATACGCATATTCCAGCCCTGGGAGAAGGTTTCCGTGGGGCGGGAGAGTTCTTCCGATTTGAACCCGAGGCCCTTGAGCGTGCGTTCGGCCAGCACGTTGGGGTCGTCGCTGCGCAGTACGGCCAGATGGTCGTTGAGTTCGTTCATCCGGACAATGAGTTCGGAATAGGACTCCGATTCATAGTCCGTTCGTTCCGCGAGTTCGACATTGACGGCCTCCAGTTGCGCCTCCATCTCGAACAGTTTGGAAAATGCGGTCAAGGCTTCTTCCAACACGGTCCGTCCGCGATGATGCTGCATAATCTGGGGCAGGTAGCCGATGGTCATTCCGCCGGGCACTTCCACTTTGCCCGAAGTGGGCGTCTGCTCGCCGCAAATCAGTTTGAGCAGGGTCGATTTGCCGGCACCGTTCTTCCCCACCAGGCCAATCTTATCGTTCTCACTGATGTGGAAATTGATATTGTCCAGCAGGGTGAAGCCTCCAAAGGCGACGGTGAGCGAGATTATCGAGATCATTCAGCGGCAGTGGCGGAAAAGGTTATAATTTTTCAAGTGCCTCTTGGATGGCCTCAATCTTGGCGAGCGCGTCGGCCTCTTTCTTTCGTTCGAGGGCGACCACCTGCTCAGAGGCTCCGCTGACGAATTTTTCGTTGGAGAGTTTCTTGCGGACACCGCCCAGGAAGCCCTCCAGACGCTGAAGTTCGGCGGTCAGTTTGGCTTTCTCTTCCTCGTTGTTGACAAAGCCTTCGAGCAGCACGCTGACCTTGCCGGTGCCGGCCATAAAGGAACTGGCGGTGCCGTCCAGACCGGCCACAGGCTCGATGTTGGCGAGTTTGCTCACGATGGCCAACATCCTCTCGGGGAAGGACTCGAAGCAGACTTTCAGGCACTCTTTCGGGGAAATGCCTTTCTCTTGACGGATGCTGCGGATGCCGCTGACGGCGGCCACGGCCATCTCGAAATCGCCAATCAGTGCGGCGTCGCAGGCCTTGGCTTTCGGATAAGCCTGGACCATAATCGTTTCGCCCTCCTTGCGCTCGGCCATATCTTGCCAGAGTTCTTCCGTAATGAAGGGCATAATGGGGTGAATCATCTTGAGCAGGGCCTCGAAGAATCCAAGCGTATCCTTGAGCGTCGCGGCATCCATCTTTTCGCCGAAACCGGGCTTGATGATTTCCAGATACCAGCCGCAGAAATCGTCCCAGAACAACTTGTAAACGCTCATCAGGGCATCGCTGATGCGGAATTTGGAGAAATGGTCTTCCACCGTCTCGATGGTGAGCGAGAGTTTGGCGTCAAACCATTCGACGGCACGGGCGGCCGCTGCTGCCTGAGCCTTGGCTTCGTCCGCGTCCCACATCCCGACCAGGCGGTAGGCGTTCCAGATTTTCGCACAGAAGTTGCGTCCTTGCTCAATCATCGCCTCGTCGTAGAGGATGTCGTTGCCGGCGGAGGA
>CAMJRT010000050.1 GCA_946408295.1 uncultured Bacteroidales bacterium | reverse complement strand
TCCATAATACCCTTGAGGATGGCGGGCATAAAGCGCGCGTCGATGGCACCACCGACCACGCAGTTGTAGAACTCCAGGCGGCCGCCCCATTCGAGGTCTTTGCAGTCTTCGGTCTTGATGTTGAGCACCACATCCTTGCCGTTGATCTTGAAGTTGCGGGGGGGCTCGACACCCTCTTCGTAAGGACAGACCAGCAAGTGCACCTCACCGAACTGACCGGCGCCGCCGGACTGTTTCTTGTGGCGATACTCGGCGGTAGCGACCTTGGTGATGGTCTCACGATAGGAGATACGCGGGGCGAAGGTCTCCATATCGATTTTGTTCTCGTTTTTGAGACGCCATTTCACGATATTGACGTGCTGCTCGCCCTGTGCCATCAAGATGGTCTGTTTCATTTCCTTGTGGTACTCCACGATGACGGTGGGATCTTCGGCGGAAATTTTGGAAAGGGCTTCGCTCATCTTCTCTTCGTCCTTCTGCTCGGCGGCCTTGATGGCGCAGCGATACTTGGGAGCCGGGAATACGATATGCTCGTAAGATTTGTCAAAGCCGGGCACGGCCAGCGTAGCGTCGGTCTTGGCGGCACGGAGTTTCACGGTACAACCGATATCACCGGCCTGCATCTGGGACACTTTTTCTTTCTTCTTGCCGGCCACGGCGTAGAAGGCGCTGATGCGCTCTTTCTCACCCGTCTCGGGATTCTCGAGGTCCTGGCCTTCGTTGAGCGTACCGCTCATCACTTTGAAATAAGCCACTTCACCGAGGTGTTGTTCGACCGCCGTTTTATAAATAAAGAGCGAAGTCTTGCCGGAAGCGTCGCAGGCGACCTCGTCCCCTTCGACGGTCCTGGCCTTGCGCTCGGCGGGAGTGGGCGCCACATTGATCGTAAATTCCATCAGGCGTTTCACCCCGATGTTCTTCTTGCCGCTGAGGCAGAAGACAGGCAGCACTTCGCCGCTGCGGATACCGATGCCCAGGCCTTTGCGGATTTCATCTTCGCTCAATTCACCGGACTCGAAGAATTTCTCCATCAAAGTCTCGTCGTACTCGGCGGCACGCTCGATCAGTTCGTTGCGGAGGTCTTCGGCCTGCGAAGCAAATTCGGCGGGAATGTCTTTGTCTTCCCGCTTGCCCATATCGTCGAGAAAATGGTAGTAGCGCATTTTCAGTACGTCAATGAAGCCGTCGAAGCCCGGACCCGGGTTCACGGGGAACTGGATGATGACGGGCTTCTTGCCGAACGCCTCTTTCATTCCATCCAGCGTACCCTCCCAGTTGGCTTTCTCGCCGTCAAGCTGGTTGACCGCGCACAAAAGCGGGATGTCGTAGGACTCGGCATAGCGCTGGAAAATCTCGGTTCCGACCTCTACACCTTGCTGGGCGTTGATCACCAGGATTCCGGTCTCGCAGACTTTGAATGCGGAAACAGCACCGCCGACGAAATCGTCGGCACCCGGCGCGTCGATGATATTGAACTTGGTGTCCATAAACTCCGCATAGAGCGGGGTGGAATAGATGGAACGCTGGTTGAGTTGCTCAACCTCCGTATTGTCAGATACGGTGTTCTTGCCTTCTACGGTACCTTTGCGATCGATGACCTTTCCCTCAAGGAGCATCGCCTCGGATAACGTGGTCTTACCGGACTTCGTGCTGCCGATGAGAACCACGTTGCGGATGTTTTGGGTGGAATACGTTTTCATTTATTTAAATTTTAATGATTATCTCCCTTCAAATTGGGCGTGATTGCAAATCTAATCATTTAATTTCGCAAAATCAATAATTTTTTGCGTAAGCGTATAATTTCCGCTCTCATACAACATAGATTCAGTCTCGCCGGGCAGGGTGACGGAAGCCGTGGCCCCTTCGGGAACGGTGAAGTCCCAGACCCATTGGTCGCCTTCATAGCACCAGGCGCTCTTGATCAGGCCGGCGGCGGAGCGGTATTCCGCCCGGATCCAGCCCAGTCGTTTGTCGGGAACAGGCTTGAGCACAATGTGCTTGAAGCCGGCGCCTTCGGCCGTACAGGAGATGCCGGCGGCCGTCTCCCAAATCCATTCGCACACGCAGCCGTAGGCATAATGGTTGAAACTGTTCATCCCTTTCGGGCCCATTCCGGACTCAATGGTATAACTGTTCCAGCGCTCCCAGATGGTGGTAGCACCGTTGTCCACGGAGTAGAGCCAACTGGGGTTCTTGCGTTGGAAGAGCAAATCCCAGGCGATGTCGGTCATTCCGTTGTCGGTCAGGGTACTCATCAGGATGGAGGTGCCCAGGAATCCGGTCTGCAGGCAGGCGCCGTGCGCACGGAAATTCTCGCGCAGGCGCTCTTTCATTGCCTCCAATGCATCCCCTTCAACCAATCTGCAACGCATCGCAAATAGCGCAGGGGTCTGCATCGTATTGAGAATATCCAATTTAAACAGGCCTTTGTCCGTCAGGAAGGTCTTGCACAGGTAAGCACGGGCGTCCGCGAACATCCGCTCATATCGGGCGGCATCGCGGCCGGTGGCCGCAGCCATGTCGCGCATCATTCCGGCGTCCATCAGCCAATAGCAACCTCCCATAAAATTCCAGTATTCGATGGCCTCGGGAAGAGGAATCGTCTTCTTGCCCTTTTTGTCCGGACTGAACGCAAGCCTCGCGCTGCTCTCAAGAGGCTCGTAACTGAGCCAGTCCGCCCATTGGTAGTTTCCGTTGTCCTCTTTGACATTCTTATGCTCGTAACGCGTCTCGTTGACATGGGAGATATAGCGCTCCATCGCAGCCCAGTTCTCATCCACGATGGAGGTATCGCCAAACTGTTTCCAGACAATCCAAGGAACGATGACGCCGGCATCCGCCCAACCGAAGCGGAAGGTATTGAATCCGGACATTCCCGGCGGGCACACGCCCGGGAAACCGCCGTTCGCGTGCTGGCAATCCCGGATGTCGCGCGTCCATTTGTGAAAGAAGGCGTCCGTATTGGCAAAGAAAGTGCCCGTCTCGGCAAAAACCTGGGTGTCGGCCGTCCAGCCCAGCCGCTCGTTGCGTTGCGGGCAATCGGTCGGGACCGAAAGATAATTGCTCCGCTGCCCCCAGATGGCATTGGAGATTAACTGGTTGATGCTTGCATCACCCGTTTCGATCCGGCCTATTTCCATTTCTTTCGAGATGGACGTAACCGGGATGGAGCGCACGGAACGAATCCGGACGGGAGCGTCGGCATAAACGGCAATGTAACGATATCCGAAGAAAGTGCATTGCGGATGGTAACGTACCCAGCCCTTTCCCTTACCAAAGGTGTAGTCCATACGGAAGCAATCCTTCGGAGTTCGGAGGTTCGTACGATGGACGCTCCCTTCCGGGCCGTCCATTCCGCGGCTTTTCGCGCCGCAGCCATCATTCAGGATTTCACCGGGCAGCACGGTCAGGGTCGTCCCCTCGGCCGCCTTGAAACAGAATTCGGGCACAGCCGCCGCATTCTGGCCAAAGTCCACCACAAGTTGCTCGCCGGCGTTGAGCACCATCGTTTCGCCGGGGGTGAATTCTTTGACGATATTCACTTTGCCGTAGGCTTCTTCGCTGCGCTCCAGCGTGTCCTTCCAGATATAGGCCCGTACCGGAGTCAGGGCAATATCCTCGCGGAGATAGATTTCCGCACCGCCCGTAGGAAGGATTTCCCCTTGGAATTCCCGATTGATTTCAGGGGTGGAGAGCGCGTCCGGGGTCAAATACCCCGGCAAAATGCGGGCATCGTACTCTTCGCCGTCGAAAATATCGGCATGCCGGACCGGACCGGCAATCCCCGCTTTCCAGTGGAGGGTATCGGTCCCGAACAATCGGGTGCTGCCATCTTCGAAACAGAGTTCCAACACACTGCGGAAGGCACATTTGCGTCCCGTCATTCCGATTTGCCCGGAACGGCTGACAATGCGGTCCGCCCACCAGCCGGGAGTCACCTGCGCCGCCAGTTGGTTGGTTGCACCATCCCCTTTCTTCAGCCTGTCACTGACATCATAGGTAAATGAGATTTTGGTCTTGGCATAGTGCGTGAAGCCCGGTTTGAGGAATTGCTCCTGTCCGACGGGCTGTCCGTTGAGATAAAGAGAGTACACGCCCAGACCGGCGGTCATCCAGCGGGCCGACACGACCCTTTTGTCGTTGGTCAATTCTGCGACAAACCAGGAGGCGCCGTCTGCTGCACGCGAAGAACTTGTACAGCCACCGATTTTCCGGTCCATAACGGGAGCGTTCCCGACGGAAATCCACTCGGAAACCTGCCAGGCGTCCGCGTCCAGCGCGTTCGTCAGCGGGGCTGTCTTGTCATTACACTGACAAGCTCCGCAGAAAAGGAGCAAAAGAGCAGCGGCGGCACACACCGGCACCGAACGGAAAATAAGATTCGCTTTCATATCGTTGGTAAAAATTATTTCTTAGGGGTCGCAGGGACTTGCCGGATCGACTTGCTCTGCTTCTTCCACTTGTCACGGGCCAACTGCTGCATATCGACGACCGCATCGCGTTCATCCACAATCTCATCGCCCAGAATGGTCTCGATGACATCTTCCATCGTCACGATGCCCTGGAAAGAGCCGTATTCGTCGATAATGACGGCTATCTGCTCGTTCTTCTCCGACATCGTGTCCCAAATCTGGCCGAAAGGCGTATCCTCCGGAAAACTCTCGATGGGGCGTTTGATATCCCGCAGCGTCTTGTCGTATTTGTCCTCGGCCATCAGTTGCAGGGCATCCATCCGAAGAATGTAGCCGGTGATATACTCGTCGTTGCCGTCGTAAACGGGAATGCGGCTGTGATGGTAATACCGGCGATCCTTGTAGAACGCTTTGACCGTCATCGACTCGGGGGCGATGGCAGCCACCACGCGCGGGGTCATCGCCTCGGATGCCTTTATCTCGTCGATATTGATGACATTCTGGATAATCTCGTTCTCATCTTCATCCAACTGCCCCGACTCCTCGGCGACATCGGCCATTGCGCCCACTTCCTCACGGGAAATGGTGTTGGAATCCTGTTCGCTGGGAGTAATCCACTTCTGGATACTCTCGATGCAAAAGACAATAGGATAAAGACAGAAAATCAGACCTTTGATAGTAATGGCCGCCGGGCCCATCAGCGCTTTCCAATGGGTGGTCCCGATGGTCTTGGGGATGATTTCCGCAAACACCAGAATGAGGAGAGTCGTGATGGCGCTCACCAGCCCGAACCAGGCGCTGCCGAAGAGGATGTTGGCCTGCTGGCCAACGCCCGCAGCACCGATGGTATTGGCAATGGTATTGAGGGAAAGGATGGCCGCCAACGCACGGGATGAGTCCTGTTTGTAGTTTTTCATCAAGGAAGCCGGCCGGTAGCCTTCCTCCTCCCGCATGGTAATATAAGAAAGGGGCGTACTCATCAACGTAGATTCCAGGATAGAGCATAAAAAGGATATGCCCATCGCGACCAATAAAAATGCCAATAACAAAGTCATACAGATACCGGACTAATGAATCGGATAAGGGTACTTGAGGAAGGGTTGCGCACGCAACTTTCCTTTCGCAATACGCGGGGCCATATATTCCTTGAATACGGCCCAGTCGTAGGTGCGGCCGCAAACGGCGGGAATGGGCAGTTCCAGTTCGCTCTCGTTGAGCAACATCTTGAAGAGCGTTTCGGGAGCGCCCTGCATCTTTTTGTCATTCGCGGAGGCTGCGTTCTTGCGATAAAAGACCATCTGCAAGTTGGCGGCCATCGGAATGCGGGACATACTCCACTCACGAAGCGTCTTCCACATCGCCTGTTCCTGCGTAAGGGTATCACAGGCATCCCAGACTTGCCAGCCGCGGATATTGAAGTCTTTGAGCGTGGCTTGCAGGATGCTGTCGTGCCCGAAACGGAGCCGGACGAAAGGTTTGCCGGCGGCCAGGTCCTCATCCACCATCCGCATGATTTTATCGATCATAAAAATGTTCAGCACGCTATGATGCAAGGTGGGGAAATACACTTCCACCAAATGGCGCGATTTGGCGACCTCTCCGATTTGCTTCCAGGTCTCGTCGTCAAAGAGGGGCGGAAGGGCGGGCAGGACATCCCCGGTCGAGCCGGACACATAGGGTTTCCCGTCGATGGCGTAACGGAACGCCGCAACGGCCGCCGGGTCACAATCATCCACATAGGGCAGCGACAGATAAGTGTTACGCAAGTTCCGGGCAAGGGATCTCAAATGAGGGACGCTGTCCTTGCAATCCCCGCAGAGCATTTTCCGGAAAGACTCCGTATGAAGAATCTTCTTCTCCCACTCTTTTTTCAGTTTTTTCGACTGTTTCTTATAATCTACATTATAATAATAGACATACTCCTGCATCGCGGAGACTTCCCCCAGATAATACATACTGGCTTCCTGCGGGATTTCCACGTCCGGGCGGAGCCGGGCCAACTGTTCGCAGAACGCGCCCATACTCTCGATGCAACGAGGCACCAGCGTACTCCGGGCGGACAGGATCGCATCCGTCGTGAAAAGAGCGGGATAATGATGGTACATCCGGTCCGCAATGCCCTTATGCTGCCGGCGGCCCAACTGCACCAACTCCCCTTCCCTACCGGCCAGATAAGGAATGAGGGCCTTGTAGGTATCATACACCATTTTTCCCCGCTCGCTCAAAACGCCTTCTTTATATAGTTCTTCCAGATTATCGGCGGTCTCGCGGTAGGAATCCGTGCAATAGCGGGAGCCGTGACGGCCATAATGGCTGATTCCCACCACCTCATAGCCTTCGGGAACAGCCGTAATCACCTTCGGAGCGTTCTCATCATAGACATTATAAACGCCGCCGTCCGTCCGGCGCAGCACTTCCTGCTCATCCTGCCTTACAGACTGGGCGGAAAGAGGAAACAGATTGCCCGTCCCTACGAGCAACAAAAACGGCAAGAGAAAACAGCGATTCTTCATAGTCATCTTTCTTCTTTTTTTCTTTTGAACAACCACCACTCGCCCATCGCAAAATTGAAACTTCCCGAGAAAATCAACGCGACGAGGTTGCAGATGACGACATCCCAATGGAACAGATACTGGAACAAGAGCAGGAAGCCCATTTTGATAAAGAAGGCTCCGGTCACCGTCAGATTGTATTTCAAATAATGGACCAAAAACTTGGAAAGGGTTTGCAAGCGCAGACGGCCCCGCCAGGTCAGGTAATAGGCGCAGAGGTAGTTGGTAAGCACCGCAAACTCAAAGGAAATAATCGGGGAAATGATATTTCTGGATAAATAGGGCGTCCAAATGTAGAACGTATCGCTGAAAACAAGGTGGGCGAACAACCAAAGAACAATGGTATCGACAATGGTACCCAGGATATTGGACACGAAGAATTTGGAGAAAGTCTTCAGCAGGTCCTTGACTCTGACGGCATTCATACAGGGTGTTTGAGAAAAGGGATTAGCGCTTGCCGAAGGGTCCGTCTCCATCCCCCGGAACAGGGTCCTCATCCGCATATTTCTTGCCGTCGCTGAGCAAACTGGAAATGTGCATCACGATGAGCACGACCAGCACAATGGCGGCGATGACATCAAAGGTACCGAAGAAGAAATCAGCACCAAAGATATTGAGATGCCCCCGGAAAGTCCGGAGCGGGGTCACATACAAGAATATCAGGTTGAAAATGAAGAGCACGAGGCGGAACTCCGTCGGACCGAGATTTCCGTAAGTCAGTTTGAACTCTCCGCGCAGATGGGCGCTGATATAGACATAAATGCACAGCAGCAGATACACAGCAAGCACCATCAGGGCCAGCCCAATGTGGATATAGGGAGAAAGCCCG
>CAMJRT010000049.1 GCA_946408295.1 uncultured Bacteroidales bacterium | reverse complement strand
TCATCACGGCCGCCGTTGCCGGCGCCAAGAAGTATTCCTGGATTGAGTTCGATGCCAAATCGCTCAGCGCCAAGTTCCTGACGGTTCCCGTCCGCGAAGAGATTCCCGAGAACATCAACGAACAGCTCATCGTCGAGCTCTATTCCAAGTAACAAGTAATACCCAAAAAGACAATATTATGGCAATCTTAGCATTTCAAAAACCGGATGAGGTCATTATGCTCGAAGGAACGGACACCTCCGCCCGTTTCGAGTTCAGGCCCCTTGAGCCCGGTTACGCGACCACCATCGGCAATGCCATCCGCCGGGTGTTGTTGTCTTCCCTGGAAGGCTTTGCTATCAGTTCAGTCCGCGTGGCCGGTGTGCAACAGGAGTTTGCAACCATCCCCGGCGTGATTGAAGGAATGCAGGACATCATTCTCAACCTCAAACAAGTTCGCTTCAAGAGAAGAGTGGAGTCCGTCGAATCTGAAGAGGTTTCCATCGTTATCAGCGGTCGCCATGAGTTTACCGCCGGGGACATCTCCAACGGATTGTCTTCTTTTACGGTATTGAACCCCGATTTGCATATCTGCTCCCTCGAGCCCTCTGTCAAGCTCGAAATCAACCTGGTAATCACCAAAGGCCGCGGCTTCGTCGCTTCCGAAGACAGCCGTGACCCGAACGCTCCGATTGGGACGATTGCCGTGGACGCCATCTACACGCCAATCCGCAATGTCAACTGGATTCGCGAAGACTGGCGTGTCGAACAGAAGACCGACTATGAGAAACTGACCTTGGATATCGAGACGGATGGTTCCATCTCTCCCAAGCAGGCTCTCCAGGAAGCGGCTGACATCCTCATCCGCCATTTCTCCCTCCTGACCAACGAAGGCAGCATCACTTCCGAGAAGCCCGTCGGCATCCCCCGGAACGGAGAATTGAGCGACGAAGACCGTCATATCCGCAAACTCCTGTTGACCAAACTCTCCGAAGTCGGACTGTCCGTCCGTGCTTACAACTGCCTCAAGGCCGCCGACATCGATTCTTTCGCCGACCTCGTTTCCTATTCCCGTACGGAATTGCAGAAGCTCCGCAACTTCGGCAAAAAATCCGTTGCAGAGATTGATGCGATGCTCGACAAGATGAAATTGAGCTTCGGTATGGATGTTACCAAGTACAACATTGAACCCAAGAATAAGAATAACTAAGTATGAGACACAATAGATCTATCAATCACCTTGGCCGCAAGAGTGGTCACCGCAAAGCCTTGATGGCGTCTATGGCTACGTCCCTGATTCTGCTCAAACGAATCAACACGACCGTTGCCAAGGCCAAAGCCCTCAAATCTTATGTCGAGCCGCTGATGACCAAGAGCAAAGAGGATACGACTCCTTCCCGCCGTACCGTGTTCAGCTACCTCAAGAACAAAGAGGCCGTTTCCGAACTCTTCCGCGTTATCGCACCGAAGATTGCAGACCGTCCGGGTGGCTATACCCGCGTGCTCAAGACCGGTTTCCGTCAGGGTGACGGTGCCGAAATGGCCCTCATCGAACTGGTTGACTTCAACGAAGCCGCTCTTGCCTCCACGACGAAGAAAGCGGCGAAGAAGACCACCCGCCGTTCCTCCAAGAAAGCCGCTGCCGCCGAGGCCCCTGCCGCCGAAGCCGCCGCTGAAGTGAAGGAAGAGGCTGTTGCTGAAGAGGCTCCCAAAGCCCCTAAAGCGAAAGCCCCCAAGGCCAAGAAAGCCGAAGCTCCCGCAGAAGAAGCCAAAGCCGAGTAGTCTTTCTACCGACATCGGGCAGAACCATTAAAGAAAATAGCTATTCTTTTGACAAGCAAGAGAGTAGCTATTGCTTTTGTCAATCTTTTGCTTATATTTGTATTACGCTCAAACCAACCAAATATTGACATCTACTTCCTCCGTGTCTTGGCGATTATCTTCCGCAGAACCATCCCTCACGTGTGGTGAGCGCCATCATCGACAGGCTCGACATCTCCGAGATAGAAGCCGGTTCCAGCAGGCTGAACGGCATCATTGAAGATGATGACCGGGTAGAGTTGACGCTTCGGAGTGGGATTATTCCTGAAAAGAATAACCAAACCCTGCCCGGGCCACAAGCGCATCGGCATACGGGCCGATTTTCTTCCGGATGCGCGTGATGTTCACATCCACAGTCCGGGGAGTTACAATGACATCGTCAGGCCACACGGCCGACAGCAGCTGCTCCCGCGAAAAGACCTTTCCCCGATTCTCCAGAAAGAGTTTCAGAAGTTCATATTCGGTCTTCGTGAAAGATACATATTCGCCGTCCACGGTCACCTTTTTCGCATCCGTATCCATCTGGATGCCCAGATAGCGGATTCCGTTGCGGACGGCGCCGAGCCGGGCTTCCACCACGTTGATAATATAGTCTCCCGTCTTTTCGCATTCGCTCACGAGATCTGCATACACGGTCCCCTTGTCGTATCCGTATTGATGATCGTCAAGATTATCGATATTCTGCTGTTTGAGTGCATTGCGGCAGGCATTGATCCTGCGCTCAATATCCTCGGAGCGTGCCAGGTCCAGTTTTTCTTTGCGCCCGGAAAGAAGTTCGTTCATCCTGGTAAGGGCATCACCGACCAGCGAGAACATCTCCTGGACACCTTCATCCTGCTGCTCGGTAAACTCAATCTTGTTGCTCCGCTTGCGGCGAAGGATGCGCGCCAGATTGAAGCAACTGTCCCCCACGGATTCCAGTTCCCCGATCTGCCGAAGCATCGCCCTGACCATCTCTTTCGTATCATCGGACAGATGGGCCGACCCGAGATCGCCCAGGTATCGGCCAATCTCGTTCTCCATCCGGTCGCTGCCTTCCTCACCCTTCTCGATGCGGTCATAGAGTCGGGAAAAAGCCTGCTCATCTTTCGCGGCATAAAGTTCCTCCACCAAGGCGAACATATGCTGGGTCTTTTCTCCGTAAACGACAATCTCTTTCTGCGCCTGAAGCACGGAAATTTCCGGTGTTTTCATAATACCACCACGGATATATTGAAGGCGGAACTCATCTTCCTCGTCAGACTTCCTGGGCCGGACAATCTTGCAAACCAGTTTTTCAATCTGCGGGATGAACCCAATCAGAATGGCCGTATTGATGACATTGAATCCGGTGTGGAAAGCCGCCAGCGTAAAGGAAAGCAATGTCGTGTCCGGCTGCGGCGCCTCCGGGTCAAGTCCCACGATGCCACAGACCATCCTCACAAAAGGGAAGAAAACGATGAGCATCCATATGACACCGAATACGTTGAACACCAGGTGGGCCATAGCCGTCCGCCGGGCCTGTGTGTTCGCGTTCAATGCCGCCAGATTGGCCGTGGAGGTGGTGCCGATATTCTCACCCATCACCAACGCGATACCCTGATAGATGGAAATGGCTCCCGTGGCACAGAGAACCATCGTAATGGCCATCAGCGCCGCCGAACTCTGGAGGACAGCGGTAAGGATGGTGCCGATGAGCAGGAACAGCAGGATAGTGGCGTAGTTGGTCTTGAAACTGGAGAAGAAATCCACGACGGCCGGCTTACTGGCGAGATCCATCTCCACCCCGGTGTTCTTCAGAAGGACCATCGCATAGAGCAGGAAACCCAGTCCGATCAGAAAGTCACCGAAATACCGATGCCTTCCTAGTTGAATCAGAGCGATACCGACACATAGGACTGGCCAGACGATGTTGACGATATTAAAGGCAAAGCCGGCCGACAGTATCCAGGCCGTCAGTGTGGTGCCGATATTGGCGCCCATAATAACCGATATGGCCTGTGTCAAGGAGAGCAGTGCCGCATTCACGAAGGACACCGTCATCACGGTGGTTGCCGAAGATGACTGCACGGCTACCGTTATCAAGGCACCGGTGGCCACACCGGAGAAGCGATTTCTCGTCATCGCCCCAAACAAATGACGAAGCTGGGGACCGGCCATTTTCTGCAGGGCCTCGCTGGTCATTTTCATACCGAATATCAGGATGGCGATGGCGCCCAGAAGTTTCAATACAATCAGCATATTCAGATAATTTCAGTGCAAAGATACTTACACAAGCCGAATTTCTCAAGACGCGAAATCAATTGTAACAGAATTTTAACGGCCCCTGTCATAACGACCGCACGCGAATTTATCGAAGCAATTAATACTTAATCGGCAATTTTCTTGTAAAAACCAGCCCAAATATAGTATTTTGCCGTTATCGGCAAGAATTAACAGGAAATACAACAGGCTTTTCCGATTAAGAGTCCTCATCAATTGGAAACAGCAAACAACATTTCGCCTGGTGGAACTCGGCTATGAGAATTTCCTCGCCGCAATGATGTAGGTTATAAAAGAGCAAGTACTCAAAGCCATAGTACAATGGAAACTAAGGCGGTAAAATTCCGCTAAGACGGATTCTCCACACAGCCTTCGTTTTCGCAGGCAAGGATGGCTGGGAGAATAACCGTGAACAGGATTCCGATAGCTAATGTACGAATCATACTATTTCAGGTTTGCCTTGAAGAAGGCTTCCATTTTGTCGTAGGGAATCACGCCGGCAACATCGTCATAAAGGTCCACGTGTGAGGCTCCGGGAATCATCATCAGTTCCTTGTTTCCTTCGACGGCGCTCTCGCCCTTGACGTGGAGACCGGTCATACGTTCGAAAGCATATTCGCTGAAATAGCGGCTGTGGGCCTTCTCGCCGTGGATAAGAAGCACGGGGGTCTCAATCTCACCGGCCCAGGCCAGCAGGGGCTGGTTCAGGAAACTCTGGCAGCCAATCACGTTCCAGCCGTCGGTGGAATTGCCGCTGCGCTTATGATAGCCGCGGGGCGTTTTGTAATAGGCGTGATAGTCTTTCACGAACCACGGGGCATCTTCCGGAAGAGGGTCGATGACGCCGCCGGCGCGCTCGTAAGAGCCTGCGGCATAGTCCTTGGTTCGCTGTGCAGCCAGGGCCTTGCGTTTTTCCTGGCGCTGTGCGGGCGTATCTTGACTTGCGAAGTAGCCTTCCACATTGACTTTGCTCATATCGTACATCGTACTGGCTACGGTGGCCTTGATTCTCGGGTCAAGCGCTGCGGCGTTGATGGCCATTCCGCCGAAACCGCAAATGCCGATGATACCGATGCGCTGCGGATCGACCAGGTCACAGGTGGAAAGGAAATCCACGGCCGCCAGGAAGTCTTCGGTATTGATGTCGGGAGATGCCATTCTGCGAGGCTCACCGCCGGATTCACCGGTAAAGGATGGATCGAATGCGACGGCCAGGAATCCGCGCTCGGCCATATGCTGGGCATAGAGACCGCTGGATTGCTCCTTCACAGCGCCGAACGGACCGCTCACCGCAATGGCGGGGAGTTTCCCCTCGGCATCCTTTGGCATATACATATCCGCCGCCAGCTCGATGCCGTAGCGATTGTGGAAGGTGACCTTGCTGTGGTCGACCAGCTCGGACTTGGGGAAGGTCTTGTCCCATTCCCGGGTAAGATTCAGGGTACTCATATTCTCGTTCGTGTTTGTTTTGCAGGCAAGCAGCATCAAAGATGCGGTGCAGACTGTAAGGATGGTTTTGATATTCATCTCGTTGTCGTTTTTATGGTGCAAAGGTAGACAATCTATCGGAGATTCTTTAACCGATTTTGGTTCTTTTTCTACCAATAGCGCAGAATTTTACATATTTTTGCAGAAATTCATACCCTTACCGGCAATAGAAAGAATATTCTGCACATCACAAACCCCAATGTGTACGACCGTTTTGTAGGTGCGCCGGAACTGCATCCGATGGTGAGCGCCATCCACAAGGCAACCGCACACCTGTTGGGCTTCGAATTCCCGCACCACTTCACCCGCCTTTTCAAGAAGGTGACGGGAATCACTCCTTCGGGCTTCCTTGGGAAATAAATCCCTTCAGCCACTTCTCCACTTTGTCCCTGCCGGTGCGAACTTCGTGACCGTAGATGGCGATGCCGGACTATTCCCGAAAAATGAAAGAACAATACCGATTTTTGGAAAATGACGCATAGGAAAACTGCGAACTTCGCAACAACAAAGACCGAAAAAATCGAAAATTGACATAAAACAACCAAACTATGCTGAATCAATCCGTAAAAACGTATTCCACGCCGTCCGTTTGGATTCACTCCGAACAGATATTTACCATTCTCTGTTACTCGGCCGATTTGTCACTCCTCCCTGTCGAAGCCAGTGAGGGCGAATGGGAAGATCTTGACTAAAAACGCATCTGCATTATGAAAAAGCAAACTCTTTTCACTTATTTCACGGGTGCGCTTCTCTGCGCCTGCGCGATTCTGTCCTGCCAAAAGGAACTGCCCCAAAACGAAGAAATCTCCAATGAGGTCAAGCCCTTTGAAGAAATGTCCCCTGTCATCGGTGAGACGGTGATGTTTTCTGCGGGTATGGAAGACACCAAGACATACATCAGTTCCCCCGAAGCCAGCGGAGCATTTCGTCCCCGTTGGCACGCGAGCGATTACATAATGGTCAACGGGGTAAAGTCCCAGCACCATAAAATGTGCCTCACCACAAGGGGTTTTCAGAACCCTGTTTTCACAAGGAATCGTAGGCTGCTATGGCCTTTGTAAAGCGCTGTTCCACATCCGAGAGCTTATACAGACGGTCGGCATTTTCGGAAAGCCCGTGCAGCCGCAGGCGGACAGCAACGGGCGGCTGGGCATAAGTGATTGCGCTTTCGCTTCGTATCTGGCTGGTGGACGCATATACAAGCCAACAATCGGCATACTGCGAACCGTCTTTTGCCTTGAATTTTTCTATGATGATCTTGCTGCCGATCGGCGTTCGATTCTCGATGGTTCCCGGGAGGTCGTATTCCTCGGTTTCCAGCGCCGCAAGCACACTGCCGATATTCGAATCGTGCCCGCACAGGAAAGTAAACACCCGGCCGCTCTGCTGCAGTTCAGCCAGCATCGTCTGCAACAGAGGATGGGCAACGTTCACGGCAATGGACGGGGCGGTAAAGAGCGCATCTCCATACCAGTCCTTCACCAGCGAGACATTTTTCCAATCATTTGGCGTAAGCATTTGACCGAAAGCGGCTTTTTTCTCGTCCGGTTCCTCGTAATACTGTAGCACAAGTGCGTCGGATACCGTGCAGGCCATCTTGAGCCCCCCATTCATAAAAGGCTCTTCGTCCAAGGTAAAGCCGACATAAGAAGGGAACTGGGAAAAGGATGTGGTGTCGGGATAGGCAGGGGCACCCGTTATTCCGATGACCCTTTCTATGAGCGAATACTGGGCGGCAATGCCCGCGTTGATGTCATCCCCCACCCGCTCGGCGATTTCCTGCTGCGCTTTTTCAACAAAGCTGGCCGGCAGTTTGGTAAACTTAGGCGTGAATACCGGGTCCATCGTGTCGAATGCCACGTGCATTTCCACCTCGGGAGGGTTTCCCGGAAACAGCGCCTCGGCAAAGGTGCGGGCTGTCAACTGGCAACGCTGTTTGGCGTTTGCATAGAAGCGGAAAGTGGACGGATGGGCCGAATACTTGTCCAGAAAGTCCTTTTTCGAGAGCCATTCGCGGAAGAAGGAACCCATAATGGCTTCCAGCCGCTGGCCTTTGGCTGTAAGATGACCGGCCGGATCCTGCCACGGGAACCACTGGTTTTGGGGATCCGTAACCCTGGAAAGCACCGACCCTTTCCCCACCAGCGGAGTGCGGATATTGTGCCGGCTAAAGACCAACAGTTGTTCCAGCTCATACTTATCCTGAAACCCCGGCACACGCTCCATCCACTCCGTCTGCCTTTGCACCAACGGTTCATTATCCGGAGAACACGCCCAGACCACCAGGGCCAAAGAAACAA
>CAMJRT010000048.1 GCA_946408295.1 uncultured Bacteroidales bacterium | reverse complement strand
AGAAGCCCCACAATCACTCCCTGCGGGAAACGCGTACGCGCTGCCTCTGCGAAGACCGGTACGGAGGCGTGTGGGCCGGTTCCTATTTCGAAGGAGCCGCCCGCTTTGAGAAAAACATCGCCCAATTGCAAAATTGGAGCGCAGACGACATCGGAGGGCCTGATTTCAAGGTGCGTGAATTCACGGAAGACCAGCAGCATTTCATCTGGGTGGGAACCGACACGCGCGGACTGTTGCGTCTGGACCTCGGAAAGCAGAAACTGGAAACGCCCGCTTTTGCCCAGCGGGGCGCCAAGAACATTCTGGGACTATGGGCGGAAGAGGAACATTTGTGGGTGGGAAGCCTGAGCAACGATCTGCCCACCTACCGGGTCGATTTGCAGCGGCAAAAAAGCGAAGTATTGATGGACGGGCACAAAATGGCCTACACCTTCTGCCGGGATGACAGGAACCGGCTCTGGATCGGATGCCAGGAATCCTTCTGCGCCGGCCGGGAGGAACAGGGAGCCTTCATCGGCGAGATAGAACTGGAGTCGAAGCAAGTGGTACGCATCCTGCGGGACCGCTTCGGGCAGATTTGGGTGGGGACGATTCCCGGAGAAATCTGGCGCTACTCCTCCAGAGGGCTCTTCAAATACACGATTCCCAACCTGTATCTGCTGACCGACCTTTTCGAAGACAAGAACGGCCGTATCTGGGTTGCGACGGACGGACAGGGACTGGCACGCTACGACCCGGTCACGGACCGTTTCGAAGATATGCGGCCGAACGAGCAGTTCCCCCACCGCATCTTGAAAGTTTCACAGGATGCCCAAGGCCTCTTTTGGATGACCACGCCCTGGCAACTGCTGGCCTGCCATCCGGACAACTTGGACATCCTTCTGTCGCTCGACGTGAAGGCCCTGCGCAGCGGGAACTTCAATTATTCTTCCAACTTTATCGCTTCGGACGGGACCTTGTACGCCGGGACGGCGAACGGGTTCATCTCCCTGCATACCGAGCATTTGATGCAGGAGCGGACGGTGCCGCCCGTCATCGTATTTTCCGGGCTCAGCGTTCCCGGGAAACGGATGGACGGGCAGAGCAACGAACTCCGGCTGCCTTACAAGAACAACAGTTTCCATTTGCAGGTAGCCAGCCTGGACTACAGCGCGCTCAAAACCTACAAACTGCTCTGGAGACTGGACGACGAGGGAGATTATGCCCCCCCCTATGACGGAAACATCCACCTGCAGTCCCTCGGCGCAGGCAAGCATAGATTGGAGGTCCGGCTCGTGGGTCCGTCCGGAAAGGATAGCATCTCCCGGACGCTGACCATCCACATCGCTCCGCCGCCCCTGTTGAGTCTCCCCGCGATGATGGCCTACCTGGTCGTCTTGAGCGCCCTGATGTTCATTCTGGTGCATACCACCCAGCGCCGCGTCAAGAAAAGCATGACCCGATTGCAGGAGGAGAAGACCTACCAATCGCGTATGCAGTTTCTCTCCAGTATGGCCCACGAAATCCGCACCCCGCTGTCCTTGATTCTGCTGCCGCTGGAATCCCTTTGGGAAAGACTGGGAGCAAGCAGCCAGCCGGATGTGGTGGAGAATCTGGACATCATCCGGCGCAACAGCCTGCGGCTGACGGTGATGGTCAACGAATTGCTGGACTTTCAGAAACTGGAGAACTATTCTTATACGGTACACCCCGCACCGGCCGACCTGCGCGCCGAAGTCAAGCAGGCGGAAAGCCGTTTCGCCGCCTCCTTCCGCGAGCAGCAGAAAGAACTCTCGCTGGAGTTGCCCGCCGAAGAAATCATCTGCCTGCTGGACCAGAACGCGCTGGCCCGTATTCTGGACAACTTGCTTTCCAATGCCTTGAAATATTCTTTCACACGAGTCGTCCTCTCGCTCCGCCGCCAGCGGAAAAGCGCACTGCTGAGCGTGGAGAACGATGGTCCCGTCATCCCACTGGACAAACGGGACGGCATTTTCGAGCCTTTCGTGCGCTATGAGTCCGGCCGGGACAAGATTGTGGAAGGCACGGGACTGGGCCTGCCTACCAGCCGGGCTTTCGCCCAATTGCTGGACGGAAAACTGGAAATGGACCGCGATGCGTCCACCAACCGCTTCATCCTCACCCTGCCCCTGGCCCCCGAGAACGAGCCACAGCAAACGGCCGATTTGAAACTTTTCGAGAACACCGTCCTGGTAGCGGAAGACGATGCGGATATGAACCGGGTGCTTTGCCGGGTGTTGCAAAAACATTTCAACGTCCTCAGCGCAAAGGATGGAGAAGAGGCTTGGGCGCGGATTGATTCCGAACAGATGCCGCAGTTGATTGTGTCCGATGTGATGATGCCCAAAATGGACGGGCTGGAATTGTGCAAAAAGGTCAAAACCACCCTGTCCACCTGCCATATCCCCGTCATCCTGCTGACGGCGCGCGTGAGCGAGGCCTCCCATCTGGAAGGGCTGGAGCAGGGAGCCGACGCGTGGCTGGAAAAACCGGTCTCTCCCGAACTGCTGGTCACCACGGTCAGCAGCCTGCTGGAGAACCGCAAGCGCATGCGGGATTTCTTCACCTCGTCTCCCGATGCCCGCTCCACGGACGTATCCCTCCCCTCTTTGGACGTGAAATTCCTGCGGAGTATCCAAGATTACACTTTTGCCCATCTGGCGGAAGAAATCAAGGTGGAAGACCTGGCGGAACTGGTCCACATCAGCCCCTCTTCCCTGTTCCGCAAGATGAAGGCCCTGACCGGTATGACGCCCCTCGAGTATGTGATGGACGTCCGTTTGAAAAAGGCTTCCGAAATGCTCCGCGACAAATCCCTGCCCATCTCCGACATCGGCTACACCGTGGGATTCAACACGCCGTCCTTCTTCACGCTCAAATTCAAAGAAAAATTCAAGGTGACGCCCCGCGAATACCGCAACCATCTTTTGCGGGGGTAAATTGAGAATCGCGATATTTCTTGGCAGAATTCTTCTATTAATAATCATGTGGCCAAGATAAATTTGCGATTGTTAAGATAGCCCGGTTGTATCCGGGTGTGACGCAAAAACCTTATGAAAAGAATTCTATCAACTCTATGCTTGGCGTTCGCTTTATCCGCAGGCTGGACGGCCCGCGCGCAAGGCGAGGTCGACGTCAACGGCGTCGTGTTGGACGACGCCACCGGTGAGACCATCATCGGAGCATCCGTGCTGGTCAAGGGCAGCAGCACGGGAAGCATCACCGACCTGGACGGCGCCTTCTCCTTCAAGGCTCCCAAGGGGCAGGAAATCGTGGTGTCTTCCCTGGGCTACGCCGACTATGTCTTTACGGCGAGCAGTTCCTCCAAACTCACCATTCGCCTGAAGACCTCCTCCGAGTATCTGGAGGATGTCGTGGTCGTGGGTTACGGCTCCGTCAAACGGGCCAACCTGACCGGTGCCGTGGACCAGGTGTCTTCGGAAGTTTTCGAAGGCCGTCCCGCCGCCAACGCCACGCAGATGCTGGTGGGCGCCATTCCGAACCTCAACATCTCGCTGTCCGACGGCAAGCCCAGCCGTACGGCCGATTTCAACATCCGCGGAACAACCTCCGTGGGCGGCGGCGGCAGCGCGCTGGTGCTGATTGACGGTGTGGAAGGCGACCCCTCCCTGCTCAATCCGGACGATATCGAAAGCGTGTCCGTGCTGAAGGATGCGGCCTCCGCCTCCATCTATGGTTCCCGGGCGACGTTCGGCGTCGTGCTCATCACGACCAAGAGCGCTTCGGAAGATGCCGGTAAGTTCAACTTCAACTACAGCGGCAACATTTCCTTCCTGTCTCCGACCAACCTGCCGAACATCATCGAGGACGGTTATGTGTATGCCAGCCTGTTCCGGGATGCCTACTACAATTATTACGGCTACGAACCGGTCACCTTCCTGAACGGAGATATGTCTTGGAACCAGGACTGGATGGACGAGTTCAAGCACCGCAAGAGTTACCGGATTCCGGGCGACACCGCCATCGGCGATGACGGGAAATATGTCTATTACGGCAACACCAACTATTACAAACTCATCTACAAGCCTTTTACGCTGGCCCATACCCACAACCTTTCCGCCAGCGGCACGACGGGCAAACTCGACTACTACCTCTCCGGCCGTCTCTACAAATATGACGGTATCCTCAACTACAATCCGGATGTGTACCAGACCACCGCGTTGCGGGCCAAGGTAACCGCCAGGCCGTACAAATGGTTGAAAATCTGGGAGAATATGTCCTACAACCACGAGAAGAACCACATCCCGGCCTCCGACAACGGCACCAACAGCGGCAACTTCCTGCGGAGCATCCAGGACAACGGCCGTGTTTGCTCCCCGCTCTACAACCCCGATGGCACGCTGACCTTCACCGGAGCCGCTGCCATCGGCGGTCTGGTACAAGGCAACACCTATACGGACAAGTTGCGCGACACTTTCACGACTACGACCGGCGTGAAGGCGTCCTTCTTTGACGACAGTTTCAGCGTCAACGCCGACTTCTCCTACAAGATCAACTGGTACAACAACAAGAAAAAGAAGGCGACCATCAGTTACAGCGACGCTCCGGGACACATCGACTACATCGGAACGCCCGGCGTCAACGACTATGTCAACGAGACTTGGTACCGGGGCGACTATATGTCGGTCAACGCCTATGCCGAATACAAGAAAATCTTCGGCGGCAAGCACGACTTCCACGCCTTGTTGGGTTACAACTTCGAGCGTCAGACCGGCAAAACCGTAGAGACGCTCCGCTACGGCCTGCTGGCGAACAATGTCGAATCCATCAACCTGGCCTTGAGCGAGACGATGACCAACTGGTCCCACGAGAGCATGTGGCGGACTTCCGGCGTCTTCGCCCGCATCAATTATGCCTACGACGAGCGCTACCTGCTGGAAATCAACGGCCGCTATGACGGCTCTTCCAAATTCCCTTCCAACCAGCAATGGGGCTTCTTCCCTTCGGTATCCGTCGCCTGGCGACTGTCGCGCGAGCATTGGTGGAAAGTCGATCCCAAGATTATCTCCAATGTCAAGTTCAGGGGTTCCTGGGGCGAACTCGGCAACGGTAACGTGGCTGCCTATTCCTATCTCGAACGTTTCAGTTTCTCCACCCTCAGCAACGTTATCGACGGCGAAGCGAAACGCAGGATGACCAGCATCCCCAGCCAGATTCCGGACAACCTCACCTGGGAGACCTCCCGGACGGTGGACGGCGGTATCGACCTGGGCTTCTTCAACGGCTGCATCAACCTCAGCGCCGATTATTATGTGCGCAACACCTTGAATATGTACACCGTCGGCCCCACCCTGCCCGACACCTACGGGGCGGATCCTCCGAAGGGCAATTACGCCGACCTCGTCACGCGGGGCTTTGAAGTCAGCCTGGGATACGACGGCTCCTTCCCCGTGGGCGGACACAACCTCAACGTGGGCGTGAAGGCCTCGCTGTCCGACAACCGCTCCTTCATCACCCGCTACAACAACCCCACCAAGTCGCTCACCGACTATTACGAGGGACAGGAAATCGGGGAAATCTGGGGCTATCAGTTCGGCGGCTTCTTCGACAGCCTCTATCAAGTCAACAACTACTACGGTCCCGGCCGGCCCTATGTCAACAACATCATGCAACTCAATGAAGGCTATTCCACCAAGGCCGGCGACGTCATCCTCGTCGACCGCAACGGCAACCAGATCATTGACAAGGGCTCGAATACGGTGGACGACCCGGGCGACCAGATCCGCATCGCCAACAAGCATCCCCGCTATCTGTATTCCTTCTCGCTCAGCCTGGAATGGAACGGCATCTACGCTTCCGCGATGTTCCAGGGCGTGGGCAAGCAGGACTGGTACCCCAGCGGCGAGTCCATCATCTGGGGACAGTACCACCGCCCGTACGGCAACGCCCTGGCCTGGACGATCAACAACGCCTGGACACCGGAGCACAAGGATGCCTTTCTGCCCAAGTACACCGGCTACTACCGCATCTTCTTCACCAGCGCCAACAAAGTGGACCGCTATGTGATGGACGCCTCCTACCTCCGTTTGCAAAACGTTCAGATCGGCTGGAACATGCCCTCCAAATGGTTCAAGAAGGCGGGCATCAGCGGCATCGGCATCTATTTCGCCGGAGAGAATCTGTTTACCTGGGCTCCCATCTACAACCTGACAACGGACATCGACATCGTCACGGCCACCAAGGGCGGCGATGTGGATCTCACGCCCAGCGGCACCAACTCGGGAGACGGCAACAGCCAGACTTCCCTGCGCACCTTCAGCATCGGTTTAACCATTAAAATCTGACAACTATGAACAAGGTTAAGATAATACTGATTGGTCTTTTCTTCCTCCCCGCCTGCTCGCTGGAGGAGCCGTTGGTCACTTCCGTTACGCGGGAAAATGTTTTTGGCAGTGAACAAGGCTTGGAAGCCTATTCGCTGAACTTTTACCAACAACTCCCCTCCTTGAATGACCTGGCTTCGATGGAAGGATCTTCCACCGACTACGGCGTATGCAAAAGCAGCAATGCATTTTACACCAACAATTATAGCGCGGAAACACCCACCTCTTGGAGTTGGAGCGCACTGCGCGATGTCAATTTCTTCATAGACGGCATCCATAGCCCGTACTGCACGGTTTCACAGGAGGTGAAAGATCACTACGAAGGAATCGCCCGCTGGTTCCGTGCCTGGTTCTACTATGACAAACTGACCACCTACGGACGCGTACCGTGGTTCGAGCATTGCCTGCAAAGCACCGACTTCGACGAGATGTACAAAAACCGGGACTCCCGCGACGAGATTGTCACCCACCTCATCGAGGACTTGGATTTCGCCGCCGGCCACATCCAGACCCTCTCCTCCATCAGCAACACGCGCATTTCCAAGAATGCCGCCTGGGCGTTGAAGAGCCGCGTCTGCCTGTTCGAGGCCGCCTGGAGGAAGTATCACAACGAAGGAACCGTCCGGTGGACGGCCAACGCCCTGTACGAACTGGCCTACAGAGCCGCTGATCAGGTGATGAAGTCCGGGAAGGCCTCGCTCAACACGGTAACCTGCGCCAACAGTTATCCCGATGCGACTTACGAAAAATGGCTGGCGGATAATGCGATGACCAACCCGTCGCTGGGAAGTTACCGCAGCCTTTTCTATTCCAAGGATGTGATGACCAACGAAGTTATTCTCGGCGTACAGGCCTCTCTGACGGACTTGGTCACGGGCAACGCCAACAAATACTGGAACTCGACGACCACCGGCAGCGGCGCCTGCCTGTCCCGCGCTTTCATCTACACCTACCTGCTGAAGGACGGCTCCCGCTTTACCGACAAGTCCAAGTATTCCTTGACGGAATTCAGAAATGAATTCACCAACCGGGATGAACGCCTGGCCCAGACCGTGCGCGGCCCCTACTATCAGATTCGCGGAACCAACTGGAAAGGGCGCCGCCCCGGCATGATAGAAGGAACAGCCATCACCGGCTACCACGTGATTAAATTCGTGGAAGACGATGTGGACAAGAATGGCAACGACGGCAAAAACGAAAACAGCCTGCCTATCATCCGCTACGCGGAAGTGCTGCTCAATTACGCCGAGGCGAAAGCGGAACTGGGCACCCTCACCGACGGGGAATGGAGCGAAACCATCGGGGCGATTCGCCGCCGGGCCGGCATCCAGGACAAGGCTGGCGTGACGACCTCCAAGCCCACGAGCATAGACAACTATCTCAAAGACACCTTCTATCCCGACGTAACTGACCCCGTCCTGCTGGAAATCCGCCGGGAAAGGGCCATCGAACTGGTCTACGAGGGATTCCGGGCCAACGACCTGAACCGTTGGAAAGAAGGCGAGAACTTTGTACGCGTCCCCTGGATTGGCCTTCACGTCCCCAAACTCAACTCGCCGTTCAAGGTCAATTTCTACGATGCGGACGATGCGT
>CAMJRT010000047.1 GCA_946408295.1 uncultured Bacteroidales bacterium | reverse complement strand
TTATTCCGATATCCTTGAATTTTTCCGTTATTTCTGATATACTTATAAAAAAGAATAAACGGAGAACAAAAATGAACCCACGGCTTGATTATCTCAGAGAGAAAACATATCTGCTTACCACATCCCCCGGAGTGTATCAGATGAAGATGGTGTGGATTAAACTGCGCGAATGGTTTACGGCCGTCAAACTGGAGCGCAACTACACCAAGAACGAGATTATCACGATGTATTTCAATTCCGTCTTCTTCGGCAGCAGCGCTTACGGCATCCGGGCCGCCTCCCGGACTTTCTTCGACAAACTGCCTTCCGAACTGACGGCCGAGGAGAGCGCGATGCTGGTGGGAGCGGTCAATGCGCCCACCCGCTACAACCCCCAACTCCATCCCGAACGGGCCCGCGAGCGTCGCAACTTCGTGCTTTCCCAAATGAAGAAATACGGCTATTTGAGCAACGTCCAGTACGATTCCATTTCTGCCCTACCCATCACCTTGCAGTACCAGGTGCAGGACCACAATGCGGGCAAGGGCCCCTATTTCCGCGATATGCTCCGCCGCATTATGAACGCCAAGGAACCGCAGCGCAAGTCTTACGCCCAGTACGAAGATTACCGGGTGGACTCCCTGCAATGGGCGGACGATGAATTGTACGGCTGGCTCAACAAGCATTTCAAAGCGGACGGCAGCCGTTACAACCTGGACAAGGACGGGCTCCGGATTTACACCACCATCAATTACAAGATGCAGCAGTATGCGGAAGAAGCCGTGGCGGAGCATCTGGGCAAGGATTTGCAGAACGCCTTCTGGCGCGACTTGCGCGGCAAGCGCAACCGCCCCTTCGACAATGAAACGTCCAAGGATATGGTGGCGCAGATTATGAAACAGGCCCGCCGTTGGAGCGACCGGTATCGTTGTATGAAGGCGGCCGGATGTTCGGATGACGAAATTTACAAGTCTTTCCAGGTCAAGACCCGGATGCGCGTGTTTTCTTGGGAGAAGAAAGGGTACCGGGACACCGTGATGACGCCGGATGACAGCATCCGCTACTACAAGTCTCACCTGCGGGCGGCTTTTATGGCCGTCGAACCCGTCACCGGGCATGTGAAGGCCTATGTGGGCGGTCCCAATTACAAGTATTTCAAGTATGACAATATCCGTCAGGGCAAGCGGCAGGTGGGTTCTACCATCAAGCCCTATCTCTACACCCTTGCGATGCAGGAGGGGCTTACCCCCTGTACCCGGGTGGACAATGTTCCGCAGACCTTCTACCTGCCGGACGGCAGCGTCTGGACGCCCCGCAGCACGGACAAGGACGAGTGGATTGGCAATAATGTGACCCTGAAATGGGGCTTGTCCAAATCGTCCAACAACATCTCCGCCTACCTGATGAAACGCTTCGGTCCGGCGCCGATGGTGCAGTTGATGCACAAGATGGGCGTGGGCAGTTATATCCCCGAAGTGCCTTCCATCTGTGTGGGCTCCGCCGAGGTGACGGTGTTTGAAATGGTGTGCGCCTACAATACTTTCCCTTCCAAAGGAATGTATGTGAGCCCCATTTTCGTGACCCGGATCGAGGATAATATGGGCAACGTGCTGAGTACGAGTTCCAACTACCGCCGTGAAGCCATCAATCCCCGCATCGCCTGGCTGATGGCCAACCTGATGCAGGGTGTCGTCAATCACGGTACGGCCTATCGTTTGCGGGCCAAGTACAAACTGACGGGTGAAATCGCCGGCAAGACCGGAACCACCAACAACAACTCCGACGGTTGGTTTATTGGCTACACCCCGAGCCTGACGGCCGGTGTGTGGGTAGGCGGCGAGGATCCGCAGATTCATTTCGAGACGCTCGCCCTGGGCGGCGGTTCCAATATGGCCCTGCCGATTTGGGGCCTGTTTATGAGCAAATGTCGCGCGGACCCGTCTCTGGGTATGCGGGGTGATGAACGCTTTTCCGTCCCCGGCGGAGTGGATGTGGGGCAACTCGACTGTGATGGCAGTGATGCGGACGTGGACAAGAAAAAGCAGGACGAAGACAGTTTCTTTTTTTAATGGGTATGGCCTTTTTTGAGTATAGGAAGCAGGATGTGCAGGGAAAGGAAGCCGGGTGCGCCCGCATCTTTTACGAGCGTTCGGGTTCCGGCCCGGCGGTGATGTTGCTGCATGGCTGGGGCTGCAATCATACCTTCTGGCATCCCATCGCGCAGGTGTTGTCCCGTTCCTATACGGTGTATAATTTCGACCTGCCGGGATTCGGACAGTCGGATGAGCCGATGACGGCCTGGGGCGTGAACGAGTATGTCGAAATGCTGGAAGCCTTCGTGGCTGCGTATTGTCCGGGGAACGATGCTTCGGCGGACGGTCATCCGGGCCGCGATGCTTCGGCCGGGCATCGGCTGCCCCCCGTTTCGCTGGTAGGCCACTCTTTCGGCGGAAGGATGTCCATCCTCTATGCCTCCCGCAATCCGGTTACGCGCATCGCTCTGGTGGATGCCGCGGGCATACGGCCCAAGCGGACCCTCGGCTATTATCGCCGCGTTTATACCTATAAATTCAAGCGTTGGCTGGTGCTGAACGTTTTCCATCGCCCGGAACTGTTCGAGCAATGGCGCTCCCACCAGGGTTCGGCGGATTACAAGGCGGCTTCCGCCCGGATGAAACCCGTCTTCTCCAAGGTGGTCAATCAGGATTTGCAGGAATTTCTGCCGAAAATCCAGGCGCCCGTCCTGCTGTTCTGGGGCGAAAAAGACACGGCGACGCCGCTTTCGGATGCGCGCCGGATGCAGCGTCTCATCCCTTCGGAAACTCGTCTGGTGGTCATTCCGGGGGCGGGTCATTTCGCCGCTTTTATGGAAGGAAAGGAACGTTTTTCCGATGAGATGCGGGCGTTCTTTGAAATCGAAGCCGGAGACTCCGGGACTGGTGTCGGTGCTGGTGATGCAGTTGGTGCTGGTGATGCAATGATGGAGGGCTTGGGCGATGGTAAGTAAGGTAATTGCCTGTTTGCTGGCCGTCCTGCTACTGGTCCTGGCCGTTTATTTCTATCGTGTCTATTGGCTCTATGAGGTGCGGATGTTCCAGCAGAACTCCTATCGTCCGGAGCGTTTTATGCGTTGGTGGCACGGCCCCGACAATGCCTATTCGGCTTTTCTGGCCTGGCTTATGCCCTTGCCGGTGAAGATTCCGCTGGCGGTGACCGCCCGTGTCAAACGCCTGTTCGTGACGGACGCACTCTTGACCTTGCTGCTGTTTTGCCTCGGCGTGTGGGGCGTGCTGGCGCTCTGTGGCTGCGGTGGGGCGGATTGCTGCTTTGGTACGGGCTGCCCCGGTACGGTTGTCTGTGGGTCGGACTATTGTGGTGGAGGCGCTTGTGTTGAGGCTGGCAGTTGCGGTTGTGGCTGTTGCGCTTTACCCTGGGGCGGCTGGTCGCTGGTGCTGGCCGTCGGGCTGGTGAGTTCCCTGCTGCTGATGGCTTCAAAGTGGGTGCTGCTGCTCGCCAATGCCGTCAACCAGCCCATCGAGAAGGCCATTTCCCGCTGGTACTACAACGATGCCAAGCGGAGGCTGCGTGCCCACAAAGGCCTCATCGTCATCGGTGTCACCGGCAGTTACGGCAAGACTTCCACCAAAAATTTCCTCTACCGGATTCTATCCCAGAAATACAACACCCTGGTCACGCCGGGCAATTTCAACACCACTTTGGGCGTAGTCCGAACCATTCGGGAGCAATTGCAGCCCCATCATCAGGTGTTTATCGTCGAGATGGGCGCCAAGCAGCCGGGAGATATCCGGGAAATCTGCGATTTGGTGCAGCCAACCATCGGCCTTGTCGCTTCCGTCGGGCCGATGCACCTGGAAACGTTCGGCAGTTTGGAGAACATCCAGAAGACCAAGTTCGAACTGGTGCGTGCCTTGCCCGCGAGTGGTTTCGCCGCCATCAACGCGGATTCCCCGGGCATTGCCTCCTACGCGGACATCCCCACCCACTGTCGCGTGTTGCGTTACGGGGTGCGCAGCGGAGATTTCCGGGCGCAGAACTTGTCGTATAGTACGCAGGGGAGTGCGTTCAATCTCTCTTATGAGGCTTTCCCCGCTTTGGCGGGCGCGAGCGGCGCTTCGATGGCCGGCGAGCCGGGTGCTCCGACAGTCGGAACGGATTCCGGCGCTGCCGGGGCGGATTCCGGTGCTGTTAATGCGGGCCCTGACGGGATGACGATGACGACCCATTTGTTGGGCGAAAGCAATATCCAGAATATCGTGGGCGCCTGTGCCGTGGCTTCCTTCCTGGGGGTGACGCCGCTGCAGCAGAAACGGGCCATCGCCCAGTTGCAGCAGGTGGAAAACCGCTTGTTCGTCAGCCGTCAGGGGGCGGTGACCGTCATCAACGATGCCTATAATTCCAATCCCGAGGGGGCGGCGATGGCCCTCGATGTGCTGCGTGATATCCGGGGCGGACGCAAGATTCTGATTACACCCGGTTTTGTGGAACTCGGTTCCCGGCAGGCCGATGCCTGCCGGGAGTTGGGCTACAAAGCCGCTTCCTGTGCGGATATCCTCATTGTCGTAAACCAATTGAACCGCGAGGCGATTGTCGCGGGAGCCCGGCAGGCGATAGTTGAGGCAAATACCTCCGTTCGACTGACGGAGGGGAATATCCTTTGTATGGACGATTTGACACTGGTGTTCGAAGCCTTGCCTTCTCTTTTGAAGCCCGGCGATGTCGTGTTGTACGAAAATGATTTACCCGATACCTTTAAATAATATTATATGAAAATTACAGTAGGATTGCTCTTCGGGGGCCGTTCCGTGGAGAATGAGATTTCGGTGGTAACGGCGTTGCAGACGCTGGAGTCGATGAACAAAGAAAAATACGAGGTGGTGCCCATCTATATCGCCAAAAGCGGGAGATGGTACACGGGAGAAAAACTCTTGACCGTCGCCAATTACCGCGATATGAAGACGCTGCTGGGGCAATGCTCCGAGGTCTATATGCGCCCTGTCTATGGCGATAAGAACCTGTATCTGGTCAGGCCCGGCCTCTTCTCCAAGGGAGTGGTGGCGACGCTGGATGTGATTCTGCCTACGCTTCACGGTACCAACTGCGAAGACGGTACCCTGCAGGGCGTGCTGACCGGTATCGGGATTCCGTTCGTGGGCTGCAATACCCTGGCTTCGGCCAACGGTATGGACAAGATTACGATGAAAATGATTCTCAAAGAATGCGATATTCCGGTGGTGGATTATTTCTGGTTCAATGATAAGGAATGGTACGCCGACCAGGCTTCAGTCATCGCCCGTCTGGAGGCCAGGTTGAGTTATCCCGTGATTGTCAAGCCCGCCAACAGCGGCAGCAGCGTGGGTATCAAGGCGGCGCACAACCGCGAGGAACTGATTGGGGCCGTGGAATATGCCGCCAGTTTTACCACCCGTGTCATCGTCGAGCGCCTGGTGACCCGCCTGAAAGAAGTCAACTGCTCGGTGATGGGCAATTACAACGATTGTGAAACCTCGGTTTGCGAGGTTCCTCTTCGCAGCGGCGAGATTTTGAGTTACCAGGACAAATATATGCGTGGGGGCGGCAGCAAAGGTGCCAAGACCGGCGGGGCCAAGGGGGGTGCGGCTACCGGGCTTGCCGATGGGGCGGCTTCCGATGCTGCTTCCGGCGATGGAGCTTCCTGTGAGAACGAGGGTATGCGTTCTTTGCAGCGTGAACTTCCCGCCAAGTTGCCCGAAGGCGAGACGGAGCGTATTCAGGCGCTGGCGCGCGCCACTTTCCGCGCCTTGGCCTGCGACGGCTTGAGCCGTATCGACTTTATCATCGATGAAGCGGACCGCAGCATTTATGTCAATGAGATTAATACCATCCCGGGCTCGCTTTCCAACTATCTGTGGGAAGCAACGCCGAAGCCGGACGGTGAGAAGTATCGCTTCGCCGATGTAATCGACGGCCTGATTGAGGGTGCGTTTGCCCGCAGCCGTGAGGAAGGCTTCAAAGTGACGGATTTCGGCGGCAATATCTTCGCAGCGATGCCCGCCGGCAGCGGCTCCAAGATGTGATTTGCCGCCGTTGCTGCTGGGTGGTTGCTGGTTGGTTGTTGGTTGGTTGGTTGGTTGTTGGCTGGTTGCTGGTAGGTTGCTACAAGATGTAGTTCTGCCGGGTTGCAATGTGGGGCTGACAGCACATCTGGGGTTGGAGGGTGTTGAAAGGTCTGTCATTTAACCGTATGATTGTCATTTGTTTATGCAAAAGGACCTGGCGGATTTGGAGTAGGTTGTTTTGCGTAAGTGTTTGTCCCTTAATGGTTTTGCTGCAGAGGTGTTCTTGAGAAACTTAATATCGGATGCACGGGAGTCCTTGATGGCGGTTTCACTTTATTCGCCCGACGAAGCGGCGGCGATGGTGTCCCGTCTGTGCGAGGCGTTGCTCGGTGTTACGCCTTATGCTCATATCGTTCATCCGGAGATGGAGGTTCCGGAGGCGTCCTTGCCGGCGTTGCAGGCGGCGCTTGCCCGGTTGACGGAAGGGGAGCCTTTGCAGTATGTGTTGGGCTATACCGATTTTCTCGGGATGCGTTTGCGCGTCACTCCCGCCGTACTGATTCCCCGTCCCGAAACCGAAGAACTTTGCCGCCGCGTCCTCGCCGGCTATGCTACCGGCTCGGCCATTTCAGATTCCGGCTCTGCATCCCGCTCCGCCTTAGCCACCTCCGATTCCAGCCCTGCTGCCTCCGCTTCCGGCTCGCCGTCCGCCCCGTCCTCCAACCCGGTTCCTCTCGCCCCGACTTCTCCGGCGGCTCCGCGTGCCATACTGGACCTGTGCTGCGGCAGCGGCTGCATCACCTGGGCGATGGCCCGCGCCTTTCCCGATGCGCTCGTCGTCGGCGTGGATCTTTCTGCCGATGCCCTTGAGGTGGCTCGCTCTCAAAATGGCTTCTCTGATGCCTCCCCAAAGGCAGCAGCCGCATCTGCCGGCAAACCTGGCGCTGCATCTGCCGCCGCACCAAGCACTCCATCCCAGTGGCTGAAATCCACGCCGGAGCCTCTTTTCCTGCAGGCCGATGTGCTGGATATTCCCGGACTTTTGCGTACCCTCAGGTCCATTTTGGAGGAGAACGACTGCCCCGGCTTCGACCTGCTGCTTTCCAATCCGCCTTATGTCCGCGAACAGGAGCGAAGCGAGATGTCCCGCAATGTGCTGGATTTCGAACCCTCAATGGCCCTTTTCGTCCCGGATGACGATGCCTTGCGCTTCTACCGGGCCATCCGTGAAGTATGGTGTTCGCCCCTGATACGTCCACAAGCCCGTCTTGCCCTTGAAATCAATGAGGCTCTCGGCCCCGAGACGCTGGCCTTGTTTCAGGCCGCCGAACCCCTTCCTTTCCATCGGCTGTTGGCCTCTTCAACTCCGGCATCCCACCACTCGATGGCCTCTTCCAATGTCTTCGCTCACCTCGAAAAAGATTTAAATGAAAAAAATCGATATATTTTTGCGGAAAAATAATTTCTGGCACGCAAATTGCAATGGTATCGGTCGAATAGTTTTTTCATAGGTTTAAGTTTTTAGGTTAGATGGAAGAGCCCTGTCGTGAGACACGGCTCTTTTGTTTTTTTATCTGCGCGGCGTAGAGAAGTCGTATGAAAAGATGACTGCAAGTCTTATGACTTCAGTCACCTTCAAATTGTGTCGGGAAGGCTTATTCTGCCCGTCCGTCGTGGACTAACCTGGATTTTGTGTAGGAAGATAAAGACCTACGCCTTATTGAACTTCGACTTCGGCTGTTTGCAACGTGGGCAGCGCCAGTCGTCCGGTAATTCCTCGAAGGCTACGCCATCGTGCTCCGCGGGATCATACACATAGCCACAGATGGAACAGACATATTTTCCGGAAGCCTCCTGCTTGGAAAAGTCCACCTCGGCAAAGACGGTCGGCACAGGATGATCCAAATCCATCACGCGCCCGGCCTCCAGGTTCTCATAGCCCTGCGGGGTGTGGGTGCCGCAATAGACAGTGGGGTGGTTGCGGA
>CAMJRT010000046.1 GCA_946408295.1 uncultured Bacteroidales bacterium | reverse complement strand
GACGCGCAGGGTGGAAGAAAAGCGCCGCTTGAGATGGTCCCGGCTGTCCGAGGGATAGGCCACCCAGGTCTTGGTATAGGTCTCCACCGGGCCGCGGGGAACGACATAGACTTCTTCGGTACTGTGGTAGCGGGTTTCCGTCCAGGCTCCGCTGAGAAAAAAGGAAGTGCCGGTGGCGGTGATACGGCCCAGATCGAAGTCGAATTCCACGCCCCAGCTGCCGTGGTAATCCGTATTGCCCGGGACGCTTCGGCTCTGCACGAGGGTGTCCCGGATGGAGGGGCGGTCGAAGGCGACGGCATCGAAGGTCAGGGTACGGGAGCCGAAACCGCCGTCCGTCTTTTCCATCCAGGCCGTCACCGAGAAAGACTGGCCGTGGGCGGTCTTGGCCTCTATGCTCATTTCGGCTTTCTGCGTCCGCATCGGCCGGACCAGGCCGGCATTGCGGTCGAAGATGCGGGTGGTATAGACCCCTATATACCGCCCGTCTTTCACGGCGCTGATATGGATGAGGTCCAGCCAGCCCGGCTCCGGGTAGAGCATAGCCTGGGAGGGCATCTTGTCCGTCAGGCCATAGCCGCCGCGAAGGCGCAGCCAGCGGGAAATATCCAGCGACAGGTTGACCCTCGGGGAGAGGCTGAACATCCACTCGCTGCGGTGAGGTTGCAGGCAGGTCAGACGCAGGCCCAGCTGACCGCTGAGCGCAGGATAGTCCTTTCCTTTGACAAAAGGCAGACGGAAGGCATCTTCGGCATAAAGTACGGCCTGATGGACGAAAGGGAGAGCATAGTACGGACGCAGCCGCAGCCCGCCCGTGGACAAGGGCAGGGCGGGATTGCTGTCGTGGTAGCCGGGCCCGGCATTGCCGTCCATCCGCCATTCTGCGCCGACGGAGATGTTGTTGGACATAGGACCTGCTGTCAGGGTGAATTTGTCGAAAAGTTTGAAAAAGGCGTTGAGCGGCCGGCTCGTCGTCCCTCCTTCCCCGTAGTATTGCAGCGGGAGAAGGACGGTGCGGAAGGTCCCCTCCGTCAGTGAGTTCGTAAGCGGAGTGTTGCCTCCCAGCAATTTGCGGGAGAAAGACTCGCTGTCCTTGAAGGAAAAGGAAAAGTCGTAGCCCCAGGAGCGGGCCAGAAGGGCGTCGGAATGAAATCGTCCCCCGTGGCTCAGGGAGAGGCTGTGCTCGCGGGTTGATGCGCTGACATCCTGAACGGGCTCGTCGGGATCCGGCCCGGACCAGTCCCGGACAAAACCGTAGCGCAGGCGGGTCGTCAGCATACCGCCGGACGGAAGGTTCAGCGTATGGCTGGCGGAAAGGCCTGTCCGCAGATAGGTGTCCGTACGGTAACGCGGGTCCGACTTGCCGTCCGCCAGGTCCCAGGACAGATTGACGACCTGCCCTTGGCCGGCCTTGAAGCCTTTGGCCAGACTGGCCTGGATGATACCCGGATAAATCCGGACTCCGCCGCGCAGGTCGCTGACCCCGGTCTTGCTCCGGACAACCATCGTCCCGGACGACAGGTCGCCGTACTCCGCCGACGGGATGCCGCGGATGACTTCTATGCTTTCAATCTCGTCGGTGCCGATGCTGCGCAGGTCCACGCCCGAACCGGCACTCGAAAGGGTGCCGCCGGTATTGGCCCGTTCGGCATTGGTGGAAAGCGGGATGCCGTCCATCACGATGGCCGCTCCGAAGGCGTTGTTGCCGTCGTTCCCATCGAGGGTACGCGATTGGAAACGGGAGGCGGCGGTCAGGGTGGGATTGGAGGTGACCGTTTCTCCGGGAAGCAGCTGCAGTACATCGGACAGGCTGGTCGCCTGAAGGTGGGCGATGGCCTGGGCGTCGATGCGGGTGACGGTGGAACCGGGCGACTCTTTCCGCTGCGAAGTGACGACGACGTCTTTCAGCGCATAGGTAGCCTCCTCCATCGTGATTTTCAAGCCGGAGTCTTTTCCCATTGAGAGGCGGACCGTCCGGGTCACGTATCCCAGCAGGCTCGCCTCCACCTCGCAGGCGCCCTCGGGGACATCGTTGACGACAGCCTTTCCCGTCCGGTCGGTCTGTGCCCATAACGCATAGGGATGAACCTGGATGACCACCCCGGGGAGCGCCTGCTTCCCGTCCGTCACTTCCAGCGACAGGCGTCCCTGTGCCCGGACTGCCGCTCCGGACGCACACAACACAGCCAGCAGGGTTATGAGCGGAAACTTTTTCATAAGCCCGCAAATTTGATGATTTTCCCTTCGCGGGACCTTCCTTATTTATAGGTAAAATCAGGGGCGGGTATCCTCAAAAATGATGAAAAGAGGGCTCAGGCATCCATCAGACCGTTCATCATCGCATAAACGGTGAGGCCGGCGACCGTCTTGATACCGGTCTTGCGGGTGATGTTCTTGCGGTGGGTGATGACGGTGTGGATGGACAGGTGGAGACGGTCCGCGATTTCTTTGCTGAGCATTCCCTGCGCCACGCAGACCAGGATTTCTTTTTCCCGGGCCGAAAGCTCGCTGCCGCCCGTCCTGTTTTCGACACGGCCGGAAAGGGCGTCGCGCAGGGTCTTGATGACAGAGGCGGGCGTGTCGTATAGGGAAATGACGCCGTCGTAGTGCTTTCGGACGCTTTCGTCTAGGACGGAACACTCTACGGCCACCACCGGAATGTCGCCGGTCAATTCGGCAATGAGCATCTTGCCGCCGGCCATCGCCTGCCGGCCGAACAAAGAGGGATCCGCCAGGACGGCATCGAAATGCAGGCCGTGCAGCAGCGAAGGCGTGCTGCCGGAAAGGTCGCTGAGGATGCAGGCGGCCTCAAACTCCCCGGATGCGGCAAGCGTCTGCGCCAGTCCGCGGGAAAGCAGGACGGAAGGAAGAATCAGGAGAATCTGCTTACTCATCGCGTTCCATTCTGCTTACCAGGGGGATGAGAATATCCTCCTCGATGCGGGTATGGCAGGAAAGGTCGATTTCGAGTGCGTAGATGTAAAACAGCGCCCGATAGATGTCGCCTGCCGCACAACTCTCCGGCATATATTTCAGCACCAGGCTTTTGAGGTCCTGCAATTTTTCCTGGATATTGCTGTGGGTCTTCTCATACTGACGGATGGTGAAAGAAGGGGTTTTCCGCCCGGAAATGACCTGATCGACATAAGGGAAGACTACCTCCTCTTCGTAGGTGAAATGCTTGACGAGCTCTTCCCGGTAGTCCTCGAAGAACTTGCGGATAATCAGGTGATACTTTTCCCCGCAGGGAGCCGTGACCTCCTTGAGTGCCTTCGCCAGTTCCGAGATGAAGGTATCCAGATACCAGCGATGGGACAGGCGGAGATAATTGACGATATCCTGTACCCGGACTCCGTCCAATATGCCCGCCTCCGGCGTATAAGCGTCCATCAGATACACACGGCATATCAGCAGGAAGGCTTTGGTGTCCACGCCGTTTTTGCGGCAGACCTCCTCGACGCTGGCATCTCCGAATCCGAAAGGCAGGCCCATCCGGGTCATCACGCCCGGCAACTGGAAACTGACGCTGATCAGTTCCGACATTTTCTGTTTTCCCGATAAAAAATCCTTGGATGACATACGGCAAAGGTACGAATAAATTCTGGCACACGCATCCCCCGGAATGGGGAGGGAGGGAATCTGACATCCCTATTTCTTGGTATCAGCGGTAGAAGAGGACGCCGAAATAGAGACGGGGACCGACGGGGCAGAAGGAGGCCGAACGGCCGAAGGGGACAACCTCGGCAAATTGCAGTTCGGTATCGAGTATATGCTCACCGCCGTCCATTACGGCAAGGCGGATGCCTACAAGCACGCGACGACCGACCTCCACTGGGTACTCAACCACCGCGTCCAGGCCATTGTGAAGTTCACCTTCTAGAAAAAGAAGCATAAAGCCGCAAGAATCAGCGCGGGAAGCAGTTCGAGGGAAAAAAAGAATCCCACGGTCTTGGGAAGGGAGTGATACATTCGCAGCATTTGGAACTTGCGAAGCAGGTAAATCAGGTACATCGCTTCTATTTCCCGGCGGAAAACGAGGGTGATGCTCTCATCCGGCAGACGGAAGGGAATCAGGGCGATGTAAGTAATCAGCATCAGCATACACAGCAGTACATAGAAGGTGAAAAAACTGCGGGCAATCACTTGCCGCACGCGCAAGTCATCCGTTTTGGGGCCCAACAGACGGAAAGAGAGCGCGCGGGCCACGAAATAGGCCAGCAAAAACAGGACGGTCCAGCCGAGGACGCCCTGTAATGAACTCTCCGCAATGAGCCGGGAAGGAAAGACGCGATAATAGGCCAAAGCCGAGACAAAAAGAGGCAGCAGCAACAGGACCAGCCAATCCCGCTCACGGGAAAGAGCCATCGTATTTTCGAAGTGGGTCAATTCCCGGGCACGCAACAATCCGCCGACAGATGCTGGAAGCACATCCACCAGCAAGGGTACGGAAAAGAGCAAAAGCAACACGCCCAGCCCGCAAACAATCCCCATCAATACGCCCATATCAATTCGCCCGTTTGGCGGAATAACCCATCTCCGTAAGCAATGCAACGACGCGATCGCGATGGTCTCCCTGAATGAGGATTTCCCCGTCTTTGGCACTTCCTCCCACGCCGCAACGCGTTTTCAAGGTACGGCCCAGCGCCTCCAGGTCTTCCTGTGTCCCCACAAAACCGCTCACCAGCGTCACCTGCTTGCCAGAGCGGGCGCGACGGTCGATACCCACGCGCAGTTTTTGCCGGGCGGGGGGCAAGGTCTGCACCGCCTCCTGCTCCTCGTTTTGGTATTGAAAATCCGGGTTGGTGGAAAAAACCACGCCCAGCCTTTGTTTCCAATCGTTGTCCGCCATCTTTCTAAAATTGTTTTTGCAATCGTTCTTTAATCCGCGTATAAGCGGTGTGGTACAACACCTTCAGCGATCCCACGGAAGAGTCCACAATCTCTGCAATCTGCTCATAGGGCATCTCTTCGTAGTAACGCAAGAGGAAGACCTGCTTCTGCTTGCCCGGGAGGGTGGCGATGGCCTTCTGCAAAGCCAGTTCCACCTCGTCCCCGTCAAAATACGGGTCGCTCTCAATCCTGGAGCAAAGCACATTTTCCAGTGACTGGAAATCCAACGCCGCCCGCACCTTCTTCTTGCGCAGCCAACTGATCGCCTCATTGGTCGCTATCCGGTACAACCAGGTATAAAATGAACTCTCGCCCCGGAAGGTCGGCAGCACCTGCCAGAGTTTGATAAAAACTTCCTGCAACAAATCATCCGCGTCCTCGTGGGAGGCCGTAAAATGACGCAAATGCCAATACAAACGTTCCGAATACTCTTTGACCAGGGTATTGAAAACCGCTTCGTACCTGCCCTCCGCCAACATCAATATGAGCTCTTTGTCCGTCATATACCGGCAGAATACCCCTATTAGCAAAGAATATACCTGATGGGCAAAGTTAAGGATTTTTTCTTACGTTCTCGCTTGCGAGTAGGTACTTTTGCCTCGGAAAAACAAATAATTTGCTTTTCTCTCGGCTTGCTCGTACCTTTGTGCAATCAGTTTGTTGAAATTATGGAAAAATTCATCCTTTCCCTCGACCAGGGCACCAGTTCGTCCCGGGCCATCGTCTTCGACCACGAAGGAGACATCCGCTGCGTCGCGCAAAAAGAATTCACCCAGCACTTTCCCCGGCCGGGATGGGTGGAGCACGACCCCCGGGAAATCTGGTCGAGCGAGGCGGCCGTCATCGCAGAAGCCATCACCGAAATCGGCATCACCGGGCTTGACATCGCCGCCATCGGCATTACCAACCAGCGCGAGACCACGATGGTGTGGGACGCGCGCAGCGGAGAACCGGTCTATAACGCCATCGTCTGGCAGGACCGCCGCACCAGCGACTATTGCGACGAACTCAAGTCGCTCGGGATGACCGAAAAAATCCGTCAGAAAACCGGCCTGATTATCGACGCCTACTTCAGCGCCACCAAAATCCGCTGGATTCTCAAGAATGTACCCGGCGCCCGCGAGCGGGCCGAAAGGGGTGAACTCCGCTTCGGCACGGTGGACACCTGGCTCATCTGGAACCTCACGCGGGGCGAGGTGCACGTCACGGACGTGAGCAACGCCTCCCGCACGATGCTGTTCAACATCAACAGCCTGGAATGGGACGGGGAACTGCTTGAGTTGTTCGGCATTCCCGCCTCGATGATGCCGGCCGTAAAATCCTCCAGCGAGGTCTATGGCTCCACCAAGACCACGATTTTCGCCCACGAAGTCCCCATTGCCGGAATCGCCGGTGATCAGCAGGCCGCCCTTTTCGGCCAGATGTGTACGGAGCCGGGCTCGGTCAAGAATACCTACGGCACCGGCTGTTTCCTGCTGATGAACACCGGCGACCGCCCCATTATGAGCCGGAACCAACTGCTCACCACCATCGCCTGGAAAATCGGCGATACGGTCAACTACGCCCTGGAAGGCAGCATTTTCGTCGGCGGCAGCGTGGTCCAATGGTTGCGGGACGGCCTGGGTATCATCCGTTCCTCTTCAGAAATCGAAGCCTTGGCCGCGCAGGTACCTGACAACGGCGGCGTTTATTTCGTGCCGGCGCTGACCGGCATGGGCGCTCCCTACTGGGACCCGTATGCCAAAGGTTGCATCCACGGCATCACCCGGGGTACGACGGCGGCCCATATCGCCCGGGCCACCCTCGAAGGCATTGCCTTCCAGACGATGGACATCGTTCGGGCGATGGAAAAAGACGCCGGTGTTCAACTGTCCGAATTGAAAGTGGACGGCGGCGCCTCCCGCAACAATCTGCTGATGCAATTCCAGTCTGACATCCTCGGAGCCAAAGTGATTCGTCCCCAGATCACGGAAACCACCGCGCTGGGTGCCTGCTACCTCGCCGGGCTCGCCGTCGGCTATTGGAAAAGCCTGGACGACATCAAGCGGCAATGGAAGGCGGACAAGGTTTTCTCCCCCCTGGCCTCCGCCGGAAAGGTACAGGAACTAAAGGTCGGCTGGGCCGACGCCATCAAACGGACTATCAATAACCTATAGAATCATGATATCATTATTTACCAGGTGTGTTTTTGAATTTATCGGAACACTTGTACTGATCCTGCTGGGCGATGGTGTCTGCGCCGCCTGCACCCTCGAAAAATCCAAGGCCAAAGGAGCCGGCTGGGTGGTCATCACCCTCGGCTGGGGCTTCGCCGTCATGTGCGGCGTGCTGATTGCAGGGCCGTATTCCGGCGCCCATCTCAACCCGGCCGTCACCCTCGGCTTGGCCATCGCCGGCAAATTCGCGTGGGGCGAAGTGTTGGGTTATGTCATCGCCCAGATGCTGGGCGGCTTTGCGGGAGCCGTGCTGGTCTACGCCTTCTACCGCGACCATTTCGCCGCCAGCGCCGGCAACCCCGAAGGGATGCTCGGCTGTTTCTGCACGATGCCGGCCATCGACAATAAGAGCTCCAACCTTTTCTCTGAAATCGTGGCGACCCTGATGCTGGTGTTTCTGATTCTGATGCTCGGCACGGACGGCAACGCCAATGTAGGAATGGGAAGCCTCGGCGCCTTCCCCGTCACCTGCGTGATTATGTCTCTGGGGATGTCCCTGGGCGCCACCACGGGCTACGCGATGAACCCCGCCCGCGACCTCAGCCCCCGCCTGGCCCACTTCCTCCTGCCCATCGCCGGCAAACGCGACAGCGGCTGGTCCTACAGTTGGGTGCCCGTACTGGGCCCCCTTGTCGGAGCCGCCCTGGCCGCCGCGCTGTTCCTTATCCTATTCTAGCAGAAAATCACGGTCGCGAGTCGCGCACAAGAGTCCTAATGGCGTAGTAGGGGTGTCCAGGGTGACCTGCGCTCTGTGTGCCTGTAGAGCACATAGACCTGGATAGGGGTAAGCCCGAAAGGGTGGGGTATCCAGGGCGACCTGCGTTCTACGTGGCTGTAGGGTATTATGGCCTGGATAGGGGTGACGGCGTTACTGGGCAAACAGTTCACATTTAGCAACTAAAAATTATTTTATCTCGCTAAATCTATATGTTTTTGGTGACATTT
>CAMJRT010000045.1 GCA_946408295.1 uncultured Bacteroidales bacterium | reverse complement strand
ACAGAAATCGCTCTATGAGCGTCTGGCTCCGCGAATGTTCGCTCTCTGCCTTCGCTATTGCGGAAAAGACAGGCAACTGGCGGAAGATGTCTTGCAGGACGGCTTTGTGACGCTTTTCTCCAAATTGGATACCTATAAAGGAGAAGGGGCGTTCGAGGGCTGGGCCAGAAGGATTTTTGTCAATACTGCCTTGATGGAACTGCGCCGCAAGGACGCGCTGAAAATCAGCGATGATTTGGAAGACGCCAAAGCGATGCTGAGCGAGCTGCCTTCCGCGCTGGAGGATATCGGATACGAGGAATTGATGGCGCTGCTTGCGCAACTGCCTTCCGGTTTCCGCACGGTGTTCAATATGTATGTGGTGGAAGGGTACTCGCACAAAGAGATTGCCGGCGCGCTGGGCATCAGCGAGGTAACCAGCCGCTCCCAATTGGCCCGTGCGCGGACTTGGCTGCAGGAGAAGATCAAGGCGAGGCATCGAGGCGGACGGGAGTGAAGCGGAGGCCGGCTGGAGTGAGGCGGTAGCGGGCTGTTGAGGAGAAAGCGGGTGATTGGACAGAGAGGGTCCGATGAAAGAGGCGAAAGCGAATTTTGAAAATGGAAGTATGAAGCAAAACGAAGGATATCAAGACTTTGACAAGCAGGTTCAGCAGTTGCTGGGTCAGGCTTCGGAACCCGTGCCGGAAGGCGCGTGGGAGGCTATCGCCGCCCGCCTCGCCGCCGGAGCCAAGGCCGGGACTGTTGCGGGTTCCCGCAAGGCCGTTATCCTGAAATGGGTACGCCGCACCGGATTTGCCGTAGCCGGTGTTGCCGCCGCCGTTTTGCTCGCCGTCCCGCTCTGGAACCGGCCCGAAGAGACGACGGACAACAAACTTGCCGTTGTTACTGAACAAGCACAAGACGAAACGCTCGCTGCCATCCCCGAGCCCATCGCCGCTTCCCCTGAATACAGTACCGTTCACCACGAGCAGCATGCCGTTTCCGCCGAACACAGTACCGTTCACCACGAGCAGCATGCCGTTTCCGCCGAACAAAGCGCCGGGCAAGCCTCAACTGCTCCAAGCACGCCTATATCCGGCAGGTCCGCTTCCGAGCAAAACGCCATCGCGGTTTCAGGCACTACTTCCGCACAAAGCGATGACGATGCACAAAGCATAGCCATTGCCGCCCAAGGCGCTGTCTTTGCACAGGACGAAACCCAAGCGACAGGAACTCAGGCAAAGTCCCAAGCGATGGAAGTCCGGACCGATTCCCGGACGGCCGAATCCCAAGCCGAACCCCAACCTGCGGAACCCCGGACCGAACCCCAAATAGCAGAGGCCGAAGTCCAGCCCATTGATTGGGATCATTTGCCCGATTGGGAAGAAGAACAAGCCGGAAAAAAACTCAAAAAGCACCAGCCCAACGGCTTCCACCTGGCGGCCTATACCAATGCGCTGAGCAACTTCACCAGCAAGAAATCCGGGCAATACACGGGATATAGCGGTGCATCCGGCATCAACATCCCCGACCATTCCTACTTCAGGGAAACGGGAGAGTCCAACTACACCATTCCTCTCACCTTCGGTATCAATTTCACCTACGATGTTTTGCCGAAACTCTCGGTCGGCCTCGGTGTCAACTACACCCGCCTCTCCCGCCATTTCTCCGCCACCTATTATCAGTTGCAGCCGAACGGAGAATTCGATGCCGGGACCGATTACGACAACGTCTATAACATCCAGCAATTTATCGGGATTCCCCTCTCCGTCTATTATCACATCGTCCGCACCAAGCACATCAATTTCTATGTCTATGCCAACGGTACGATTGAAAAATGCATCGGCAACGCCTGGACGGCGAACAACCGGGCGGTCAATTACAACGAGCCTGTCAAAGGCGTCCAATTCAATGCCGGTGCCGGACTGGGTGTCGATTTCATGCTGGCTCCGCTGGTGAGTATCTACCTGGATCCCAACGTCAAATATTACTTCGGCCTCAACCAGCCCAAGAGCATCCGCACCAAACAGCCCTTTATGCTCGGCTTCGAAGCCGGCGTCCGCTTCCACCTGTAGGACGCCGCTTGCCTGACCTCGCCCATTCGGGCAATCCACGCATATACTGCATATAACGCACAGAACGGGGATGGGTATGGATTGCCCCCTGTTTAAAGTTGGGGCAGTCCACACACAAGGGGCGTAGAGAGCATCATAGGCCATAATGGTATGGATTGCCCTTCATAGAAGCGGTGCTTCTTTTTGTCACTTTTCAGAAAAATTTTTTCGTCCGAAACACGCGTCAGAACGAGTTCCCTGCAACTTTTTGAACTTTTTTCTCTTTTTTTGTTGGGAAACGGATAACTATTCTGAACTTTGCTGAAAAAATGGCTTGTTTATACCACATCTTTTCAAATGGCACAAAGGTGGACATCTTATTTCCACATAAGGAAGAAAAAATCTACGCCATCAACACCCTTGCCATCTATTCATCGATTTGTAATGTAAAAGTATATGTATTTGTTATCAACGAAACACATTTTCATTTGATTGTTTACGGAGATGAACAATCTGTTGACCACTATATTTTACATATCAAGGTGAGAATCTCACGTTATTTAATTTCCCGGAAAAACAACCCTTTGCCCCTTGGAACAGGGCTTCAAATTTCAAAAGACAAGATAACAGACAGAGATGAAGGACTGCGAAAGTTCATTTATGTCTATAGAAACTGTCTGGATTGTTATACGGGATCTCCTTGGAATTACCCTTGGGGCGTAGGGAATATCTTTTTCAACCCGGAGGTTTCTTTGGAAGTGGGAAATAGAATAGGAAACTTATCCTTGAACAAACAACGGGCTCTATTTCACGTCAGACAAGCATTGCCACCCGAGTGGCGATATAATCAAGACGGATTGATTTTACCTATTTCCTTTATAGATGTTGCCGCTGTTGAATCACTATTTGGTTCTATTCGGGCGTTTCTGGCATTTATATTTGTACGAAAAGAAGATGAGCAGGCGATGAAACAACGCATATATCATCGTCAGATAGAAATGCGTTCCATCGAAAACTTACGCACCTTTGCCTCCGAATACGCAAACAAACTCTTCAAAAAAGGGCTGAGGATTTGTTCTTCTTACGAAAAACTTCAAATAGCCCGGATTATGATGAAGGAAAGGGTAGCTGTCAAATCCGCCTCATTGATGAGAGCCCTCTATTTAAAGAACGAAGATGTAGCATTTCTTTAAAGAAGAATTATAAAAGGCAGTCCATGCATATACTGCGCATAACGCACAGAACGGGGATGGGTATGGATTGCCCCCTGTTTAAAGTTGGGGCAGTCCACACACAAGGGGCGTAGAGAGCACCATAGGCCATAATTGTATGGATTGCCCTTCATAGAGGGAGAATACGGGGCGGATTCCTCCTTTTAAGAAATATATCCAACCCAATTCGTCACGGTTATAGGGAGCGGAGGGGATTGGTGTCGAGGGTGGTCTTGAGGACGGGAATCTTTTGCCCCGAGACACAAGATGCTTGAAAGGAAGGGTCGCAGGAGGGCTGGGCGGGAGATGCACAAGAAGAATGGCTGGATGCGCCGCAGGGGGCATTTTCTTGGGAAATAATATCTTGGAGTTTGCGGCAGAGCAGGTCGATGGTGTATTGCTCGCTTTCGTAGTGGCCGAGGGCGACGAGCATGCGGCCTTCTGCTTCGAAGTAGTCGTGATAGCGGATTTCGCCGGTGACATAGCAGTCGGCTCCGGCGGCGAGAGCGTCGGGAATATATTCTCCGCCGCTGCCACCACAGAGGGCGACGGTACGGATCAGAGTTGCAGCATTTCCGGCTCCGTCATCGGAAAAAGAAGCGGGGGCGACATTCGAGGGGGCCGCAATCGGCGAAGCGGCTCCGTCACCGGAAAGGGAAGCGGGCTTAGAGGGAAGGCAGTAGCGGAGGTGGGGTGCGTCAAAGACATCCGCGAGGGTGCGGGCAAAATCTTCGGCGGGGACGGGCCGGGGCAGGACGCCGATTACGCCGCTGCCGGGACGGGCCGACGGGCAAGCGGCGGGGGCTGCAGAAGCGGAGGACGTAGCGGAAACGAGGGCTGTAGAAGTGGAGGGCGTAGCGGAAGCGGGGGCAGCGGCGAGGGGGACAAGAGGACGGATATCCCGAAGACCGAGGCGGGAGGCCATTTCCCAGGAGACGCCGCCCGGGGCGTTGTCGAGGTTGGTGTGGGCGGCATACAGGGCGATGCCGAGGCGCAGGGCTTTGGCAACACATCGTTGCTGGTAAACGGCACCGGTCACGGCCTTCAGCGGACGGAAAATCAGCGGGTGATGCGAGACGACCAGATTGCAGCCACGGGCGGCGGCTTCGTCTATCACAGCCTCCGTGATATCCAGGCAGACCAGCACGCCCGTGATGAGCGCTTCGCGGCCCATCGGCATCCCGGCCTCATCAAAAAGTCCGACTTGCAGGCCGCTGTTGTCATATTCTTCCTGCCACGCCAAAGGAGCAAAGCGCTCCAACGCATCAACAATCGTTCCGAGAGTTATCATATTTATGCTTATAGTCGCAAAAAAATTGTGTCTGTTCGCAACAAACCGACACAAAGATAGCAAACCCTTCTTACTCAAGCAAAAATTATTTCGTCCGTTTGATTTGCAGGCCGGGTTATACATTATATTAATATAATACAGCCCGACGAATGGCAATTCACAAGCGACACGCAAAAAGAACTTGTTGAAAATATTGCGGACTGTTCTTTCCCGAAACTTGTAAAAACTTTACCGATTTTTTAAATTCTTCCCTCACCAGACTGCCGAACTTTGCAATATTAAAGTATGGAAACCCTAACATGGAAACAAATAGTCAATCTATCATGAAAAAACTTTTTGCCATAATGACCGCCGTGACCCTGTTGCTCACCGCGGCATCCTGCGGACCCAAAAGCACCGCACCGGAAGGAAGTGGGCACAAAATCTGGACCTTCTCCATGAATGAAATTTGTAAAGAGTGGGACGGTCAATGGCAAGGCATCATGGTGGCTTCGGACGGGAATTGCTATTTTTCTTCATCAACGCATTCCAAGAGCCACGGAGCCGGTTTTCATAGATTTGACCCGAAGACGTATGAACTCACGGTACTTGCGGAAGATATGACCGACGTCTGCGGAGAAAGCGATTTTCCCGGACATCCCCAACAAGGTAAAATTCACAGCGACATCCAGGAGTGCGACGGGTGGCTTTATTTCTGCACGCACTTGTCCAACTACTGGAAAGAAGGCATAGAGGCCTATCCTGGAGCCCACATATTGGGATACGAAATGGCTACAGGAAAATTCCGGGATTTCGGCATCCCGATGCCTGGATATTCCATTTATTCGGCCATCGGCGTCGACCCCAAAGCCAAAAAGATTTATGCATTTATTACTCCCTTCAAACCGGAGGACAAGAAGAATGACGGGTGTCACCTCTACAGCATTGACATTAACAGCGGCGAGATGAAGGATCTTGGCATGGTCGTCAAAGGCAAGGGGTGCTCGTTCTATTTTTTCATCGATGATGACGGCAACGTATGGTTCTCGCTGAAGAAAAGGGGGTATGCATCGTATGATGACGATCACGGAAACCTGTATGTTTACCGGCCTTCTGCGTCAAAACTTGACACCCTAAAAGATGTTCTTCCCATGGGGCGGCTCATCGATGGGACAAGGACGACGGCCAAACAGGACACCCAACGTTCCTGGACCTGGCTGACGCCCCTTCCGGGAAGAAAGAAGTGCCTGTTCATCATGGGACCGTTCGGCGGCGGAGACGAAAGGGCCTGGATATTTGATCCTTCCAAAGATATCACGTCCGGAGAAGCCTTTGAACCGATAGCGAACATCGGCCCCAGTTATTTCCAGACGGCACTGGGCGGCGATCGGCTTTACTTCGTACAGTATGAAGACCTTCAGGATGAAAGGACTCTGTATGCGGAATCCGTACGCGAATATGACCCGGAGAGTCCGGATTATGTAGATATCAGCATGCATCTGAGAAGCGTATCCCTCAAAGAAGGAGACGACCACAACATCATCACCGACCACGGCGCGTTGATAGACGAAGCGGGAAGAAAGGCCAAGATGGTATACGCCCTGGCGGCGGATGACGCAGGACATGTGTATGTCTATGGCAGCTGGACGGTCAAATCCTACAAGGAAGCATCCCTGCAATACCTGTTCAAGGATTATCCGAACGGCAATATGTTCAAACTGGTCCCCCGCGGAGAATTCTTCGCCGTCGTAAACACGGCTGCTGATGTCTGCTCCGATTAAGCGTCATAACAAACAATGAGATAAATAACAATAAAATAACTCCTATATGAACACTCCCAAGAAAAAGTATTCTGCGCCCAATGCCATGGAAATTTCACCAGAGTCAAGCGCGGTGCTCTGCAGTTCTAGTTCTTATTCCTCTTCCTCTGAGCTGGGAAGCCTCGCGACCGAGGCCAGTGCCGGCGTATGGGTAGACCTCAACTAAAAACACATCTGATTATGAAAGCACAAACTCTTATTTTCAGGATCACGGGTGTAGTATTCTGCACCCTCACGCTGCTCTCTTGCCAGAAAGAAGCGGTCCAAACCGAAGAAATCGGCAACGAAAACGTCCCCACGGAGACCGTCACCCCACCCTCTTCTGGAGAGACCGTCCAGTTCTCGGCCGGAATTGATACCAAAACCTATATCGGCGCCGCAGAAGCCGACGGAAGCTACTGGCCCCGCTGGCACGCGACCGATCACGTCATCGTCAATGGCGTACAGTCGTCCGACCTGACATTGACAGGTTCCGGACACGGCGCCGAATTCACGGTGGACGACATAAGCGGGCCCTACTGCGCCGTTACGCCCGCCAGCGCTTATAGCTCATACTCCGCCGGAAACAACACCGTTTCCATTCTCGTTCGCGGAACCGGCAATCCCCAAGTCTACACCACAACAGGCAGTGGCGCTTATGCTAGTTATGATCGCGACTGCGGTATCTTCGCCGCTTATTCGGTGGACAACACCATGAGTTTTAAACCCGTCATGTGCTGGTATAAAATTTCTTTCGAGGGGAGCGCGGATTCGGACAACATCAAGAGCGTTTATATCCGCCAGGCGGGCGAAAACCAGAACATTGCCGGTCTGTGGACCGTTTCCTTCCCCGGCGGCGTTCCGACCATGACCCCCACCACGCTAAGCGCCATCATCGCGCTCAACTGCGGCAATGAGGGCGTTTCGCAGAGCAAGCCCCTGATGATTGGCGTCCCCGCCTACGACTATGATGACGGCTTAATCATCACCGTCAAGGATGTCAACGGGCACTTCATCTCCAAGACCATCCCTGCGGAAGAAACCGCCCTGGCCGCCAAAGCCGGAACCATCATCACCAAGACCCTCGCCTTCTCGCCCAAGTCCGGCACCATCAACAACGCCGCGGACTGGAACGCCTTTGCCGCGGCCGTCAACAGCGCCAATGACTGGGACCTCTACCGCTGGGTAGGGAACGGAACGGTGAAGGTCAAAAGCTTTACGGCAGACCGTCAATTGTTCCAAATTCAGGGTCGCGACGGAAAATTCAAGTTCAATGTGGACGGGACCAATGGTAACGCAACTGGAGACGGACCGGCCGTCATCACGCAGACTGGCGGGGCCAAAGCTGGATATGCCTTATTCCGTAACATCCACGGTTATGTCTCCAGCCTGATTCTGGATGGAGAGTTGAGCAATAGCGGCGCTCGCGCCGGACTGGTCGATACGCTCTACGCCGGCGCCAACATCTCCCATGTCACCAACCGAATGAACATCACCAGCACCACGAACGACGGTGGTGTCCGGAGCGGCCTCGTCCGCATAGCCTTGGGCGGTAGCCTTACCGACTGTCACAACAGCGGCAACATCACACTTACCGTTGATTGTTCCTCCAGCAATCGCAACTGCGAAATTGGCGGTCTTATCGGCCAAACAAACTATATCACTGGGAGTCCGTGCGGCAATGTGGTCTTAACTGACTGCACCAACAGCGGCACCCTTACTGTCACGCCTACATATTCCGGGACTACTTATGGAATTGAATATGCCGGAATGGGCGGCATCATCGCCTGGGTCCGTTCCAATAGTCAGACCATCACACTG
>CAMJRT010000044.1 GCA_946408295.1 uncultured Bacteroidales bacterium | reverse complement strand
GGCCATCGGCAATGTCTATGTCAATCATCGGATGTTTCTGCTTCACGCCCGGGGAGCCTATTATGATGTGCTGGAGCGCACGTTGTACAACGGGCTTATCAGCGGGGACTCTATAGACGGCGGTGCCTTTTTCTATCCCAATCCGCTGGAGTCGGACGGCTCGCATCAGCGCCAGCCGTGGTTCGGTTGCGCCTGCTGCCCCTCCAATCTCTGCCGTTTCATCCCCTCCCTGCCGGGCTATGTCTATGCCGTCCGGAACGACGAACTCTTCGTCAATCTCTATATGCCCTGCACGGCGACTGTGCAAATGGATGACAAGACGCTCACACTCACCCAGCAGACCCGCTATCCCTGGGAAGGAGACATACTCCTGACCGTAGATGCCGTGCGTTCCGCGGGGGCTGTGCGAAAGGGCGGTGATTCGCAGGAAAGTGCCGTGATGGCTCTCAAACTCCGCATTCCCGGCTGGGTGCGCGGGGAAGTGACTCCGGGCGGCCTATATACCTATGCGGACCGTTTGCAGACACCCTGGTCCGTAGAATTGAACGGAGCACATCCGGAGGCTGCGGACTTGATCTCCGGCCCGGATGAAGATGGATACTGCACCCTCCGCCGTCATTGGAAAGCCGGGGACAGCATCCGTCTGCACCTGTCTATGCAGGCCCGCTGGGTCCGGGCTGACGAACGGGTGGAAGCGGATCGCGGCAGGCTTGCCGTCCAGCGGGGACCGTTGGTCTATTGTGCCGAATGGGCGGACAATCCGGGAGTCAGCGTCCGTCAGGCTGAAATTCTCCCCCGGGCGCCGATCTCTGTACAGACGGTGCCTGCGCTTCCGGGTTGGAGCGGTCCCGCCGGATTCGGTCCGGGCTTCTTTCCCGAAGGCCTGCAACTTCTTTCCGTGAAGGCTCGCAGCCAAGGCCGCCCCTGCACCCTCCGTCTTATTCCGTATTATGCCTGGAACCATCGCGGCCCCGGGGAAATGATTGTCTGGATGCGCGAGGCTCACTGATTTCCGGAAAGCCTTTTCTCAAGATGCTTCTCAGAGTGTCAAATCCCCGGGACGAATCCATCCTCTTTTTCGCAAGGGAAGGGCTATCAGCGGGCAGAGGATGGCGGGCAGCACGAAGCAGACGAGCAGCAATCCCGTCCAGTCTGTTGCGGTAGGGGTGAGGGCCCGGGCGCCGGCCGCCAATGCCGCTGCGGAGGGTTCCATCCAGCCCGTCCACACGCCGATGGGTCCGCAAAGCCCGCAGGTGCCCATTCCAGAGTTCACTGCGGCGCCGTTCATTTCCAAACGGAAAAGGCAGGTGGCGACGGGGCCGGTGATGACGCCGGTGAGGATGGGCGGGATCCAGATGCGCGGGTTGCGGATGATATTGCCCATTTGCAGCATACTGGTTCCGATGCCCTGGCTGATGAGTCCGCCCCATTTGTTTTCCCGGAAAGACATCGTGGCAAAACCGACCATCTGGGCGCAGCAGCCCGCGAGGGCGGCGCCTCCGGCCAGTCCCGTCAGTCCCAGTCCGGCGCAGATGGCGGCGGAGGCAGCGTGAGCGCCATACCGACCAGCACGGCGACCAGAATCCCCATCAAGAACGGCTGCAGGCGAGTCGCCCACATAATGGCTTCGCCGATGGCGATGGCGGCCGTTCCGACGGGCCTGGCGATGAGCGCGGCGATGAGGATGCCCGCCAGCAACGTGACGGTAGGTGTCACCAAAATGTCGATGCGGGTTTCTTTGCTGACCAGTTTTCCGCATTCGGCCGCCAGAATCGCGACTACATACACGGCGAAAGGACCGCCGGCTCCGGCCATTGCGTTGGTCGCCCAACCTACGGGAACCAAGGTGAAAAGGACCATCGCGGGGGCTTGCAGCGCCGTACCGATGGCGACGGCCATCGCCGGGCCGACCATCGCACAGGCCAGGCTGCCCAAGGTAAAGCCCTTGCCGGCGATGGTCACCCATTCCCGGGTCAGGAAACCGATGTGCAACTGGCTGCCGAGGGTGTTGAGGATGGTACCGATGAGCAGGGTGCAGAAAAGTCCCTGCGCCATAGCGCCCATCGCCTCAATGCCGTAGCGTTTGAGCGAGGGGACGACATTCTTCCTTTTGAAAAAATCTTTCATAAAATGCTTTCTTCGTTTCCAACGGCGAAGTTACAAAAATCAAACGAAAATTTGCTTTTCTCTTGGCATACTATTAACTTTGTAGGTTATGACAAAGGAGATACAGTGGAAGAAATTGCCGCAAGGGGATCCCGAGGTGGTCAGCCGGCTCTCGTCGGAGTTGGGGATTGACCGTGTGCTCGCCACTTTGCTGGTGCAGCGCGGCGTTGCGACCTTCGACCAGGCACGCGATTTCTTCCGTCCCTCGCTTTCCGGTCTCCACGACCCTTTCCTGATGCAGGATATGGACAAAGCGGTAGCCCGGATGGAAAAAGCCCTGCAAAATCGGGAAAAAATCTTGATTTATGGAGACTACGATGTGGATGGAACGACGGCCGTTTCACTCGTGCTGTCTTTCTTCCAGCGCTATACGTCCAATATCGATTTCTATATTCCCGACCGCTACGATGAGGGCTATGGCTTGTCTTACAAGAGCATAGACTGGGCGGCTGAGAGCGGCTTCTCGCTCATTGTCACCCTCGACTGCGGTATCAAAGCCATTGAGAAGACACGCTATGCGGCTTCCAAGGGCATCGACCTCATTATCTGCGATCACCATCTCCCCGATGCGGAATTGCCGGCGGCGGTAGCCGTGCTGGATCCCAAGCGGGAAGATTGTCATTATCCCTACGATGACCTCAGCGGTTGCGGGGTGGGATTCAAGTTCGTGCAGGCCTATGCGCAATCCCACGATGTTCTTTTTGAAGAAATCAGCCCTTATCTGGATTTACTGGTGGTGAGCATCGCGTCCGACCTGGTCGGCGTGACGGGGGAGAACCGTATACTGGCCCATTTCGGCCTGAAACAACTCAACGAAAATCCCCGCAAAGGACTGCTGGCGATGATCAACCTGTCCGACTTGGACCCCAAACATATCAGCATCGACGATATCGTCTTCAAAATCGGCCCGCGCATCAACGCCGCCGGTCGTATGGAGTCGGGACGGCTGGCCGTGGAATTGCTGACGGCGCAGACCGACGCCGAAGCCATCCGCATCGGGGAGGAAATCAACCGGCACAACAACGACCGCAAGGCCGCGGACCGGAGCATTACCGAGGAAGCCAAAGCGCTGGTGGAGTCTTTCGAGGGCCCGGTTCCTTCGTTGGCCGTATTGCAGAAGAAGGCTTCGGCCGGTATCTGTCTGGCCGGCGTGAATGCGACCATCGTTTATAATCCCGGCTGGCACAAAGGCGTGGTGGGCATCGTGGCTTCCCGTCTGGTGGAGGCGTTCTATCGTCCGACCGTAGTGCTGACACGTTCCGGCGGACTGGTGACCGGCTCGGCCCGCAGTGTACACGGCTTTGATTTATATGAAGCCATCGACAGTTGCAGCGATTTGCTCGAAAACTTCGGCGGCCATCTCTATGCGGCCGGCCTGACCCTCAAAGAGGAAAATCTGCCCGCGTTCTGTGCCCGGATGGAGGCGTTCATCGCCACACACGCCACCCAAACCACCCTGACCCCGGTGGTGGACATTGATGCGGACCTTTCCTTTACGGGCATCACCCCCAAGTTTTTCCGCATCCTCAAGCAATTCCAGCCTTTCGGTCCGGGCAATCCGCTGCCCGTTTTCCGTACCGAGAATGTCTATGACAACGGCAACGGCCGGCGCGTCGGCGCGGACGGCAGCCACCTCAAACTCGAGCTCATCGAGGAGACCTCGCCCTACCATCCCATCGCCGCCATCGCCTTCAACCAGGCCGAATACTTCCAATATATCAAAGAGGGTAATCCCATCGATGTCTGCTACAGCATCGTCGAAAACTACTACCGTGGCATCGCCAACATCCAACTCCGCATCCGCGACATCAAAGAACGCGAAGATGTGATATAGACCAAATAACCAAACGGAATCGCGCCAAACAACCAAACAAAATCTCGCCAAATAACCAAACGAAAATTTATCATTTCTTTGGTTATCAAATAAAAAAATAGCTATATTTGCAGTGTGAAATTATTGCATATTATGGCTATTGTTTTTCAATATCAAAAGCGTATTGCAGATATACTTCTTGAAGAAAAGCTGGAAGCAATGGGGGCTGTCTTAATCGAAGGGCCTAAAGCCTGCGGCAAGACAACGACAGCAGAACAACAAGCAAAGAGTATCTTGTATATGGATGACCCCGCCAGTCTTCAGCAAAACCTTTTACTTGCCGAAACCCATATCAGTAGGCTTCTTCAAGGCGATACCCCCCGACTGATTGACGAATGGCAGATTGCTCCTCAAATCTGGGATGCAGTACGCTTTGAGGCCGACCACAGACAAGAAGACGGACTGTATATTCTCACAGGTTCCGCTGTCCCCGCAGACAAATCCAAGATTCTCCACACGGGAACGGGACGTTTTGCTTGGCTCACTATGCGCCCTATGACACTTTGGGAATCCGGAGAGTCAAGCGGCCAGGTCAGCCTTAGGAAACTCTTTTCCGGAGATGGAAAGATAGATGGAGAGAATATTCTCAAAATGGAGGATGTCGCATATGCCATTTGTCGGGGAGGCTGGCCGAAATCATTGAATAAAAGTAATCCAAGGGCGGCACTTCGTCAGGTGAAAGAGTACCTTGAAGCCATCTGTCGCAGCGACATCTCCAGAGTTGATGGCGTAGCGAGAGATGAGAACCGGGCTAGAAGACTCATGCGCTCCTATGCTCGTTTACAAGGCGCTATGGCCAACATTCCGACCATCGTAGAGGATTTGAAGACCAATGAACCGAACTACCTGAGCGACGAAACTGTTATTGCTTATATCAACGCCTTAAAAAAGATTTTTGTAATAGAAGATATGCCCGCCTGGAACCCGAATTTACGTTCCAAAACCGCCATCCGAACCAGTGATACGCGATATTTTGTTGACCCATCTATCGCGGTTGCCGCATTGGGGCTGGGGCCGAATGATCTTATCAACGATTTAGAAACAATGGGACTGTTTTTTGAGACTCTTTGCGTACGGGATCTTCGGGTATATGCTGATGCCAATGACGGACAAGTTTTTCATTATAGGGACAAGTCCGGGCTGGAATGTGACGCTGTGGTTCATTTAAGGAATGGCAATTATGGCATTATTGAAATCAAACTCGGAGGTGAGACCCGAATCGAAGAGGGTGCCAAAAACTTAATTGCATTGTCCCAAAAGATAGATACGACAAAGATGAAGGCGCCCTCATTCAAAATGGTTCTCACTGCCATCGGGCAATATGCCTATCATCGTCCGGATGGTGTCATAGTCGTTCCCGTCGGCTGCTTGAAGGATTGATAACAGAACAGATTCGCCTGCACGCTCGGGCCTTTTTCCCCCGAAAGTGCGCTCACTTCATAAAAAAGTCCGTTCGCACTTCCTTCCGAGGAGCCTTCGCGTCCCCGGCGTCGGGACAGTAAACTTTTTCAGGACGACTCAATATCAAAGAACGCGAAGATGTGATATAGACCGTTACAGGCCTTTTAGTGAGGAGGTCCTGTACACGATTTTGAGGATATGTCCGTTCATTGGATATGCAGCACCAAATATTCCGACCGGGTGCCGATACGGATTTTCGGCCCCCATATACCCAGGCCGGAACTGATATAGTAGCGTGTGTCTCCCCGTTGGTGATGCCCCCAAGACTTTTCATACATCGCATCCGTCACCCAGGAAAGCGGCCAGACCTGCCCTCTGTGCGTATGTCCGCTGAACTGGAAGTCAATTCCCGCGGCTTCAGCCTCTTCCAGATGAAAAGGCTGATGGTCCAGCAAAATGCTGAAGCCATCCGGGTGATCGGCCAGTTCCGACAGCGGCTTCCGGCGCGGATTGCTCCTGTCATCACGGCCGATGAGGGTCACTCCCTCGAAATGGGCCACCGAGTCGCGCAGCAGCGTAATGCCGGCTTCGGCGAAAAAGGTTTCCGCATCGGATTCCTTGCCGATATACTCGTGATTGCCCACGACGGTATAAACAGGTGCTTGAAGACGGGAGAACGCCTCTGCGTAGTTTCCTTCCAGCAATGGCCGCACCTGCATATCCACGACATCTCCGCCGAAAAGCACCAGGTCGGGATTTTCGGCATTTATCAATTCTATCCATCGGAGGAGTTCTCCCTTGCGATTGCTGTAGCCCAGATGCAGGTCGCTGGCGAGCACGACCGTCAAGGGCCGGGGCAGCGGCTTCTCCGTCCGGATGGTCAGTTCCTCGCGGTACTTATGGTGATAATGGATACCGCCGGCCGTCAGCACCAGCGTGATGACACCCAGCAGACCGGCCAGCGTCCGGCCGTTGCCCACGAGTGCGCCCTTGGGAATGAACCCGAGCAGCACACCCAAGTCCGCCACGATGAATGCCATCAGTAAATACAGCCAGACAATCATCCACGGATGGCCGACTTCATACAAAGCCGTTATCAAGGAAATAGGAGCACGGCTGCGAAGCCCCATACTGGCGAAGGCCGCCACCATCCACAGGACAAACAACAGGGATACCGTCAGTCTGGGCAGCCAGCCTCCCGGTGTCAGTCGCCACAGATGCCAGATGACATATGCTACCGCCGCAATGAAAAAGACCAATATGGCAATGAAGACGGGTTTCATAAATTGACGTGATTTTGCGCAAATTTACGCATTTTCCCGAAATATCGGCAAAGCAGGAGAGTCTGAACGCTCGGGCCTGTTGCCCCCGAAAGGGCGCTCACTTCATGCGAAAAAGTCCGTTCGCGCTTCCTTTCGGGGAGTCTTCTCTGCCCGAGCATTCGCAGTAACGAGTTTGGGGGAATCGAAGTTATAATAATTGTTATGATAATCCAATTATTTTGTGTATCTTTGCAAAAAATAAGGGTATGGAAGTAAAGATGAAGAGAGATTTGCTGGAACTTTATCAGACAGGGAGCAATAAGCGATACAAAGACATCGCAAGAAATCCCATTCTTCTCAAAGGTTATGTGATGGCGATTGAAACAATGAAGACAGTCACTAATGTCAATGAATTGGGCCAATTCAGCCGACTGCATTACGAGAAGCTTAAGCACGAGTATTCCGGCTTCTCTTCTGTAAGACTTTCCAATTCATTTGTTCATAGACTATTATTTACTGAAAATGAAGACGGAATTGAAGTGCAATTGATTAAAATAGATGATACGCATTATGGAAACAAACGATGAAATGATGTACTCAGCAAATGGGATTCCTGCTGCATTTCCCATTCATCCCGGAGAAATATTGGGGGAAGAATTGACCGCCAGGGGCCTCAGCGGAAGAGAATTTGCAAAAATGGCCGGGCTTCAGCCTACACACTTGAGTGCCATTATCCACGGTAGCCGGAATATCACTCCCGCCGTCGCAAACAAGTTGGCGGCAGCCCTGGAAGGAATCACTGCCGACTTTTGGTTGGGGCTGCAAAAAAGATTCAACACGGAAAAGAACCGACGGACAATGGGAACATCCCGATTCGTCTCCGGTTACAGTCCATTCCAATCTACGCAACCCGCACCCGTACTGCGTCAACCAGACGTTACATACGGCAACAGGCAAGAAATCAGGCTTTGCATTCCTGCTGCCGACCGAACGCTTTTGGAACTTCTCGCCTCAAAAATGAATTGGGAACTGCTTTCTTGATCGGCGTAAAATGCCGAAAAGAATTTATCCTTGGACGGGCGAGCACGGGCCCGCAAGGGATGTTTCCCGGCGCAGTCCGGACAGGAGATAGCTTCCCTCGGCTCGCCCATCAATCCCCGCGCAGGCGGCGGAGGGCGCGACTTCAGGCCCCAAAAGCTTCGAAGTGCAGGGGGCTCTCACGCGTTCGGGCTGCTGGCCCCCGAAAGGGCGCTCACTTCATACGAAAAAGTCCGTTCGCGCTTCCTTTCGGGGAGTCTTCGCAACCCGGCATCAGGACGATTCACCCTTCCGCCGTATCGTGTGCTACAGATTTCGATTGATTGTTCGGAAATCACCCAGGGCCTTCCAGCCGATTTTACAAATGCGCTTCATATTGATGGAGTTGACGCCACCCTGCCGCGGACGGAAGGTGATAT
>CAMJRT010000043.1 GCA_946408295.1 uncultured Bacteroidales bacterium | reverse complement strand
CTTCAGCCAGACGGATGACAGGCAGGTCGTTGTAGGAATACCCCCTGACATTGGTTATCGCCAGATTGTCAGAAGGCATCACGAACTTATTGAGAGAATAACCGGAAAGCGTCACATCCATATCGCAGAACTTTCTCCGGTTGGTTGAAACCACCGTGTAGTCATTCTTATAGTCGGGAGTTCTGACGGTCTGGTGGAGACGGGGGTCGCGGCCGACGACTTCTTGCGCAAAATTCTTGGTCCCGTCCGTACCGGGAGAATAGCGCGTACCGTCTGCTTTCAGATAATGCTCGATAAAGCCTTTCGTCGGGCTATTGTGCCCGCAAGCCGCGAGCAGCGCGACGCCGGTCGCATCGTGGCAGATCGTGTTGGCAAAATCGTAATCGACAGAGAGGATAAATTCTCCGGCATCCGCATTATACTGGGAAAAGAGCGTCTGATAGTCACTATGCGGATTCCCCGTTTTTTTATAGAGTTTGTGGGGACTGTCGGTCATCAATTGATTGGCCGCATCGGCCGCAAGCTGAAGGTAGTCCGTGTACGGCCTCGCTGTAGTGGGAAGCGTCCAAAGCGTAACGTCCCCCTGATGGTATTTGCGAAAAGTGCCTTCGAACAGACAGATACGCGCCTTGAGCGCCAAGGCGGCCCATTTGGTCGCCCGATAGGTCCCTTGAGGATAAGAGACGGGCAGTCCGGCAATGGCGTCGTCCAAATCTTCCAGCATATGTCCCATCACGACTTCCCGGCTATCTCGCCGGGCATACAACTGCGGTTCGTTGGAACCCAGTTCGTGATCAATCCAGGGAACATCCCCGAAAGACTTGATCTTGTCGAAATAGAACCAGGCCCTGAAAAATTTGCACAGCGCCGTGTATTCCTTCACTGCGGCCGCATCCTCGCACCGATAGATATTGGCCAGACAGGTGTTGATGTCGCGCAAAGCCGTCCAGCTCCACCCGCCGCCGCTGGTAGGCACCGTACGGAAACTGCCGTTCAGAAGCAGTTTGCTAGGATCGGAACCCACCATCAAGTCGCTTTGCTCGTCATAAGGCGCGCTCGGCAAGATGGAAGCGTAGAACTGGTTGGTATAGAGTTGCAATTGAGCGGCATTCCCGAAGTAGGTCTCCTCCGAGAGCTTGTTCAATGGAAATTTATCCAAGGCCTTTTCACAAGAGGAAGCCAGAAAGAACGCCGAGATGGCTAACAAAATGATGCTGATCTTTTTCATACTTCTCTGTTTTAGAATTGGATATCAATACCGAACACAAAATTCTTCTGCCAGGGGTAGAAGGTACGGCCATTGCTTTCAGAACTGTCGTGAGCGACCGCTTCGGGGTCCAGATAGGTGCAGTGGTCCAGCAGCGGAGACCAGCAAGCCAGATTCTCTCCTGAGAAATACACGCGTACTTTTTCGATATGAATCTTCTTGGTCCATTTGGGAGGAATCGTATAGCCGACGGTGAGATTTTTGAGCCTCAGATAACGGCAATTCTGCAGGTAGCGTGAATTGACGCGATTCAGGTAGGCGCCTGATTTCTCTGCGATATAGCCGCGCGCTCTCGGGAAATAGGCATCCGCATTGTTGTAGTCCCAGACATCTTTCAGGAAATCACGGCGCAGGAAGGTCTGCATAGGGTTGGAGAAAGGTCCCCAGAACGGGAACGACCAGCGCGGAGGATACCAGTAATGGTCGCCGGTTCCCTGGAAGAAAATACTGAAGTCAAACCCGAAGTAATCCAACGAGAGCGTCGCGCCGTAGGAAAGGCTCGGGAGTTTGTTGCCCAAAATTTTCCGGTCTCCGGGGTCGTCGAGCGTATTGGCCCCGACACCGATGACACCATCCCCATCCAAATCTTCATATTTAAGGTCGCCCGCTTTCCAGCCGCCCACCAGACCTTCTTCAATATAACTGAGATCTATTTCTGATGCATAATCTTGAGCCTGGGCATCCGTTGCGAAAAGTTCGTTGGCCGTAAAGCCCCAGATATCACCCATACGCTCTCCAACATAATGGTCGCTGATGAGCCTGTTGGGATTGTTGTCATATTTGGTAATATAGGAAGCGTAATCGCTCATATTGAGGGAGATGCCATAGCCGAACGGATGGCCGAACAGGCTGAACTGGTCTTTCCAACTGAGCGAAAGTTCAAATCCCCGCGTCTGGAGATTGGCGGAATTCTGCTTGGGAGCGGAAGCCCCGTAAACGGCGGGAAGCGCATTGCCCTGCACCAGCATCCCCAAGGTGTTGCGGATATACGCCTCGCCCGTGAATTGGAGCCTGTCTTTGAGCAGACCGAGGTCCAGACCCACATTGTACTGTTGGACCGTCTCCCAGGTCAAATCAGTGGCATTCGGATCGGAAATCGTGGCTTTTCTGGCTTTGGCGCCCTCGCCGAACATATAATCCATATCACTCAAACTCACGGTGCGGATATAGGCGTAATTGCTGACCACCTGGTTGCCCAGCGTTCCGAAAGAGCCCCTGAGTTTGAGGTTGCTCACCACCGGCCTGGCCGGCTTGAAGAAAGGTTCTTCGCTGATGCGCCATCCTGCGGATACCGAAGGGAAGAAGCCCCAACGATGTCCGGTGGCAAAACGGGAAGACCCGTCATAGCGGCCGGATATCTCCAACAGATAACGCCCTTTGTAGTCGTAATTGAAGCGGCCGAAGAAGCCCAGCAGGGCATATTCGCTTTGATCACCGTCGATATAGCGCTTGACCGAACCGTCGGCCGCCGTTCCCTCGAGTTTCAAATCATTCAGCGTATCTGAAATCAGATTGTAGGCCATCGCTTCGAGATACTGCGTATATTGGGATTCATAGTTGCCGCCGACGACTGCCGTCACATGATGCCCGCTGAACGTATCTTCGTAGGTTGCATAGATGTTGGCGGACTTGTAGGAATAGGTCCTCGCCTTCTCATCCAGACAGTTGGTTCCCACGCCATCGATACGGGTAAGAAGGGGCTCGTCGGGATACTGCCGATAGACCACGTTCGTCTGACGGCCCGTCGTATGGTTGCGCCGCTTGCGGAAAGTAAAGTTGCCCGTCAATTTGAGTTGCTTGATGGGTTGGATGTTGATTTCTGTGGTGTTGGCAAAGTCGACTCGCCTCTCGATGTGCTTGTCCTTGTTCTCGGAAAACTTGATGTGGACGCCGTTGGCTACGGCATAACTGCTGGTGAAATACTGGGAATAATAGACCCAGGACCCGTCAGGATTGCTGAGAGGGAATATAGGAAGCGCGTGGGCCGTAAGACGGGAAAAAGTCTTGTCAAGGTCGTCCGTAGCCGTAGCCGCCAGATAATTGTAAGTCTGGTCGTAGTAGGATGTATTGTTGGAAATCGTCATCCATTTGGTCACCTTCGCCTCAAAGCGGGCGCGGAGTTGGTACTTGTCCAAGATGTCCGGATTGATTTTCAGGATGCCCTGGTGGCGGTCCCAAGTGCCGGAAATGAAGTATTTGAAATTCTTTCCGCCGCCAGTGATGGACAGGTTCTGCTGCTGGATGGGGTTCTTGTCCGAGAAGAGCGTGTGGTACCAATCCGTGTTTCCATAGTACTTCCACTGCTTGATGCCCGTAGAGTAGTCCTCGACGACCCAGGGACGGTCGGGATTCTCCGTCACGTCGTTCACGCGCTCCAACAACTCTATCATATCGATATCGTTGTAGTTGATGTATAGTTGCCCGGGATTGGTGGCGGACCAGAACTTGTTGATGGTATAGACGCTCCAGTAGCCCCTTGTCTCATAGTTGGTGCTGGTCGTCGGTTCCTGCCACCCCCAACGTCCGCTATAGCGCACCTTGGCCAGTCCCGAATCATCTCCGGCCTTGGTCGTCACCAGAATGACGCCGAAAGCCGCGCGGGCTCCGTAAATGGCGGCGGCCGCCGCGTCTTTGACCACGGAAATGCTCTCCACGTCCTGCGGATTGACGCGGCTGAGGTCTCCCTCCGCCCCGTCGATCAACACCATGGGGCTGGCGCTGTTCAGAGAGGTGTAGCCACGAATGTTGATATCGGGCGAATCATTCATAATACCCGTAGAAGTCGTGATGTTCAGACCCGGCACGGAACCTTGCAGCATACTGGTGACATCGCTGGACATGCGGTTCTGGATCTCGTCGCCTTTGACAGCCGTGATGGCGCCGGTCAGGTTGACCTTCTTCTGGGTACCATAGCCCACGACCACGGTCTCCTCGAGCAACTGGTTGTCCGCCTCCAGGACAATGTCGACCTTGGCCTGTCCGGCCGGGACAGAGACCTCGGCCGATGCAAAGCCCAGGCAGGAAGCCTCGAGTTTTACCGCGCCGCTTTTGACATTGAGGGTCCATTGGCCGTCCAAGTCGGTGACGGAGCCGTTGGTCGTTCCCGCTACCACAACGACAGCCCCGGCGATGGCTTCGCCGGAAGCGTCCGTTACCTTGCCGGACAGCGTCCGCTGCGCCAAGGCCGGGAAGGAAAAGGCCAACAGCAAGAAAAGGGTCGAAAGGATGTTTCTCATCAATTTCATAGGTTTAAAAATAAATCGTTCCCTGATTGTCATCCGGCATCTGCTCCAGCCCGTTTTCCGGCGATGAGACCGAAGGGACGCCGGGGTTTTCCGGTGTCGCGCAGGAGGCCAGCAACAGCAAAGCCGATGCAAATATCAGCATTTTTTTCATCATTGATAGTCAAAAACCAAAGTAGCGGTAATCGGCCAGTGGTCGGAAAGATAGGTACGGCCTGCATAGGCTTGGAAATCCGTTCCGAAAGAACCGCTCACCAGTCCGTGCTTGCCGCTCCCCTCATAGCAATTCCTATAGACAATGCTGTCGATGTTGGAGTTCCCGTTGGTGCAGGTCCCGCTTGCGTAGATGGACGAGAAACCGCTGCAGGTCGTCTTGAAATTGTTGTAACTGGTCGGATAGGCCGTCTTGGAGGTCTTGCCGTCCTGGTTGCGGGCCCAATAATAGTTGTCCCAACGGGTATCGCCCTTGTCCTCGCTGCACAGTTCGGAAGCCGTCGCATTGAAATCGCCCATCACGATGACGGGAAGGGTGCTGTTGCCGGCGATTGCCATAATCTGGTCGTACAGGACGCGGGCCTCCGCCTTGCGGGCCGCATAGGCCGACTCGGTGTAATGAGCGGTGAAATGCGCGTTGAACACATAGAACTGGTACCCATTTTCTTTCCATTGGAACTTGATCCAGGCGCAGTTGTGTCCATCGTCGCTGCCCACGGAAGAAGGATTGGACGAGAGCCAGAAAGTCCCCTTTTCCAAAACATTGAACTTGTCGGCCTTGTAGAAGATAGCGTTGGAGGAATCGGAATTGTAATCCTTGTATTTGCCGGTGATTTTATCCCAGGCGCTGCCGCTGCCGCCGGAAGATTCCTTGCCATAGTCCACGCCCAGGCCATAGGCGGCGTAGCCGGAAGTATTGTCCAGAATATTCACCCGCTGACGGTATTCGCACTCCTGCGTACCGATGATGTCGGGATTCTGCGTATTGAAGAAGGCATACACGCCCTCTTTCCGCTTGCTCCAGTAGTTGCTGCTGCTCCAACTGCTGTTGTCGTCGTTGGACTGGCAGGTAATGTTGAAAGACCAGACCGCCAGTTGGGGACGATCCATCACGGTCGGATTGGGAACCGTACTCTCGAAGTTGGTCACTTGCGAGCGGGTGATGGTGAAAGAGGAAGTAAGGCTCTTGGTCGAATAATTCCCCTCCTGCGTCATGGCTTTCAGAGAGAAACCGTCGTAGGTGCCGGCAGGCAGGACGAAATAAAACTCCGTGAAGGAGGCGGACTCCAGTTGAACAGGCGTGGAGCAGGTCATCGCCACCCTTTTGTCGGCATCGGAAGTCCCGCTCATCAACAGCGTGTTGTTGCCCCGGTAGACATAGCCTTCTCCGCTGACCGCGCTGCTGAAAGTCAGTTCCAAGCGGCTCACCTTCATATTTCCTTTCAGTTTCAGCCGCATCACTCCGCACAGGTTGTGCATCGTGTAACCTCCGCTAAAACTCTCCTTGGTAGAGGAAAGCATCGGACTGCTTTCGGGCGCGAACGTCCCTTTCGTATAGGGAACTACGGAGGGCATGATGTAGGTAAACTTGGTAGAGCCATTGAAAGACGCCGTCGAGGGATAGACCGCGAAATAATTCGAGGCGCCGGTTTCCAGCGGCGTGCCCATGAAAGTGGCGTTCTGCGTACCTTGTCCCTTGTGCAGATGGAAAATTTTTCCTGTCGCATCGTTGGTGGAAACAACCTTGATCTTGTCCCCATAACTCCAAAGGACCTGGGAACCGTCAAGAGAGGTTCGGGTCCCTTCCGTCGACACCGTCAAGCATACCTGGGAGGATTCAGACACCTCAGGTTCCCCTGCATCAAGCATCCCGGCCTTGCTGCAAGAAGCGGCAAGACCGAGGACGATCCACACGTAAATCAAACTACACTTTTTCATCGCAAGAAAGGATTAGTCGCTGATGCCGGCCAAAACACTGGAGCCCAAGTCCAGATGCAATTCCAGGATATCGGGGTTGGAGGTGCCGTTGTCGGGATCATAGGCCCTGCAACTTTTCCCTTGAATATAAGGATAAGAATCTGCCAGGGCGGCAATGGTCCGGATGGTCGGATTCTCGGGATTGAGGTTGGCGCCTTCCAGAATCCGGCAGGAAGTGGTAATGTAAACCGGACTTGCGTCGGATCCCAATGTAACCTTGATATTGTCGTAATGTCTTCCGAACAGGAGACCCTTGTATTTGCGGTTCTCCCCATTGAGGAGCATTTCACAATTGACGATACATCCGGTGCACGCCTTGGCCTGCGCCTTGTTGTTTGACCGGACCCTGCCGAACAAGCCGCCGAATTCGACATCCTGGACGGTCTGTGCATTGCGGTCTGTCGGATAGGAATTCATATTGCCGGTCGTAATCTTGCCGTTGCTGACGCAGTCGGTGACGTCGGTCTGGGCAGGATTCCATTCGGACAGGATACCTCCGAGGGTAGAACCGTTCTTGACCTTGTACAGCCCGCATTCCCCGTTATTGGTACAACGGGCGATAAGTTTGGCATAGTCTCCATAGGATCCGCCGCAGATGCCGCCGCACTGGGCCGTGACGCCGGTACCGCCCCCGTGAATCTGGAGATAACCATTGTTGACACAGTCGGTAACGGTGGAAACATAGACCATACCACAAATGCCGCCGGCACGGAAAGTACCCTGATTCTGGCTTTGGCTGGTCATAATATTGCCATTGTTTTCACAGAAAGAAACGGTCAGGTTGGAACTGGAGCCGATACCGACGATACCTCCCATATAGCAGGAATAATCGGTCTGGTCCCCTCTGGAATTCTTTTCTTCGATATCGGCATTATTGACCGTGAGGGTGCCGTCATCCGCCCGGGTGACAAGCACCGTGCAGGTCTTTCCCGCGTTGCTGGCCGCCCCCAGAATACCGCCCAAGGCAGCACAATACTGCTTTTGCGATTCAAAACGAGGCCTTCCCGAATTGGTGCAGCCTTTAATGACGGCGCCGGTACGGCAAGCGACGCCCACGATGCCGCCGATAGCGGGACGCGTGTCTTCATCCGGATCAAGTTTGTCGTACGCGCTGCCTTCTTCTATCGTAACATTCTGTACTATCTCCGCACTGTTGCTGCACTTGATGACCTGGGCATTGCCGATACAGCCGACAACACCGCCCAGACAGATCTGCCATTGTCCGCCTATTTTGCTGGTATTGTCGCTGTTCAGTTCTTGCCGGGAATCCGCCGAGTTGGTCACGGGGCCGGCATTGGTACAATTCTCCACGATAGCGCGGGTACCGAGGGAAAAGCCGACAACGCCGCCGATGTAAGCGACGTCTTTGCAGTAATTGACTACCGTACCATAGTTGGAACATCCTGTCACATAACTGTCCGTACTGCTATGGTTGCCGAGAATGCCGCCGAGACACGAACCGCCGAATTCATCGACAGCCGCATTGTCCGTCACGACGCCTCTGTAGGAACATCCCCTGATGTACGCCGTACTGCCGAGGCTGCCGACGATGCCGCCCACATAGTGCTTGTTGCGGCCGTTGTTCATATTCACGGGAACGAAACTGGTCACGTTCTCAACGACCGTATTGGCGCGCGCATAGCCGACGATGCCGAGGTAACGGCTGCCGCTTCCCGTCGCGCTGATGGAACTGGCGCCATCGGACGAACTGCCGTTGGAAGAGCCGAAGACCACATTCTTGAGAACGGCGGCCTGATCGCCGGCGAGCTCACG
>CAMJRT010000042.1 GCA_946408295.1 uncultured Bacteroidales bacterium | reverse complement strand
GGTCATCCCCACGCCGCAAAGCCGGGCGCGAAGCGAACTTGCTTGCTGCTTGTCGTTTCTCTCGTCCATCCTATTCCGGAGAGGTGGCCATAATGACCTTGTAATGGTTGCGCTTGGCGATATTCATCATTGCGACCACTTCTTTGACAGGCACCGTCTCATCGGCGTAGATGCTGAAAGTAGGGTCTTCTTCTTGAATCAACTCGTTGATCAGGGCATCCTCGACCTGGTTGAACGGAATCGGCGTCTCGTTGCCGTTGATATGGTAACTGTAGGTTCCGTTCTTCCAGTCCTTGATGCTCACGCTGGTCGTCGCCTTGGCCGCTACCTGACCGGTGCTCTTGGGGAGCAGCAATTTGAGGGCGTTGGGGTTGACGAGCGTCGAGGTGACCAGAAAGAAAATCAGCAGCAGGAACACGATGTCCGTCATCGAGGACATCGAGAATTGCGCATTGGCTTTGTTTCTTCTCTTAATCGCCATATTACTGCTGCTCTTGGGATTCTTGCTGGAGAATATCCATAAACTGTTCGATGCCTTCGTCGAGACCGTCGGCAACCCGGTCGATGCGCTCGACGAGGACGTTGTAGGCAAAGTAGGCGACAATACCGACAATCAGGCCGCCGACAGTGGTCACCATCGCTTCATAGATGCCGCTGGACAGCAGGGAAATGTCGACATTGTTGCCGGCATTGGACATATTGAAGAAAGCGCGGATCATACCGCTTACCGTACCGAGGAAACCAATCATCGGGGCGCCGCCGGCGATGCTGGCCAGCAGGGGCAGGCCTTTTTCCAGACGGGAAATTTCGTGGCTGCCGGCCGCTTCCATCGCCGCTTTCACCTCTGCGTCTGTCAGGTCGATTTTCTCAATGCCGCGTTTGACGGTTGCGGACAGGGGCGTACCCGCGAGGTCGCAATAATCCATCGCGCTGCGACGTTTGTTGCTCTGGAGTTTGTCGCTGATTTCACGCATGAAATAAGCGTTGTTCTTATTGGCGCGGATGGTCATCCACAATTTCTGCCCGAAAATATAAATGGCGATGACGGACAAAACGAGCAGCACAAGCATCAACCAACCGCCTTTGACGCACATTTCAATCAAGGAATAACTTTGTTCGACAACCTGCGGTGCGGCAGGGATGGCGGTGGCGGCGGAATCAATTTGAAGGATAGTAAAAAGCATAATCAACAAAACTAAAATCATCCTGCGAAGATAGCAATTTTTTTGAAAAATTTTATAATCCCGTGCCGATTGTTTAATTTTGCAGGCGATGAAAGACAGAAAACTCCTCAATACGGAACTCGGACGCTTGACGCCGGAAGCCTACACCCGCTCGAAATGCGGCGTCGTGGTTGTTCTCGACAATGTCCGCAGCGCCCACAATGTGGGCTCCGTTTTCCGCAGCGCGGACTGTTTCAAGGCGGATGCCGTGTGGCTCTGCGGCATCACCCCCGTTCCGCCCTCTCCGCTGATTCGCAAAACCGCCCTGGGCGCGGAAGAGGTGGTCCCGTCCGTTTATGTGGAAGATACGCTGGAGGCCGCCCGTCGCCTCAAAGCGGAAGGTTATACCCTGGTGGCGGTGGAGCAGACGCTTCATTCCGTGTCCCTGGAGACCTTCGTTCCGGAGCCCGGCCGCCGCTACGCCTACGTCTTCGGCAATGAGGTGGACGGGGTGCGTCAGGATGTGGTGGATGCCTGCGACTTCTCCCTCGAAATTCCCCAGTTCGGCACCAAGCACTCGCTCAATGTCTCCGTCGCCGCCGGCGTCGTCCTGTGGCACTGCCTGGGGAAAGAACGATAGATTTAGTCGCGGACGACAACGATGTTGTCCAGGAAGTAGCGTGCGTTGGTTGTTGCTCCGCTGGGACCGCCGATAAGGAAGGCCGTCCGGGCGTCCGCATCGGTCAAGGTGTACGAACATCTTGTATATCGGCCGAAGTCGGTGTTGTCCAAATCAAAAGTCTTCAAGATGGTCGTTACTGCCCCGTTTTCGGTCACGCCATCCGTTTGCACCCGTACCAACTGAATCTGCGAGTGGGTATTCGGTCCCTGGGGCATCGCATCGAAACTGATCGTGACAGAAGCGGTACCTGAAGGGATGAAGGAACCGAAGATCGGCGTCATCAGGAATGCCGTGTTGCTGCTGCTGTCCCAGCCCTTGCTGCTGCCTGTTCCCATATGCAGGCAACCTTCCAGTTCATAGCAAAGTGACATCCTCCAGCCGTCCATCTCACAACCATAGCGTAAAAAGTCTCCGGCGGATTTGGGTCCGTTGTGGGTGATGTCGGACGCGTTGAGGAAAGAAAATATATTGTTGCTTGAGCGGAAGGAGGCCTCCATGTTGTTGCCGCCCCGGTAAGTGGCACTGGCATAAGGGGCTGTTCCGGAGGTATTGTAGCCATTGTAAACTTCGCAGCGCAAGGTGGCGTCACGCAAGTCGCGCTCTCTGTTGTATAAGGTGTTGTAATTGCCGGAGGAGGGACCGCCGGGATTGGTATAACTGGAAATCGATCCGGAAATATTGACGCTGTTGCCGATGGATTCTACAGGATTGGTTCCGGCGGTAAAACGATCGAAACGGGCCGTGAATATCTCATTGGAAGCCGACTGGGGGAACCAGTGGCGTCCGCTGGTATAATCACCGTAGTTGAGGGCCGCCGCCATATCATCCCCATTCTGCGGAAGGTTGCGCACAATGATTTCAAACATCTGATGGTCCACGTCTACATTGCGGATGGTAAAGTCGGAAGCGGCCGTCAAAGTCCCATTCGCCGGGCCGATGTGCGGAACGACCGTATTCATCTGATCCCCGGTCATCGTAACGCCGGCAGGAGCCCGGCATTCAAGATAAGCCGTCGTAGGGGTCTGCCGATAGATTTTGACGATGGAAGGCGCGTTGTTGGCCGTCGTCTCTGTCGCATAAGTGGCAGCCACTTTGAGGTTGTCAATATAAAGTGACTGTTTGTAGTTGGCCTTGATTCGGAAGGTGGCAAAACCATCCGGCAGTCCGCTCAGATCCGCATCTTTGCTGGTATATCGGAAATTGCCGGTAAAAGTGTAGTTGCCACCGGCATCGGAGATATCCGTCCAGGTCTTTCCCCCGTCAGGCGTATATTCCACCGTAATCAGACGGGACAGGGCGTTGCGCCCTTCATTGCCGAAATTGGTAATGAGAAGTTGAGCGACGGAATAGTCGAAAAAGACACGGGCCTTGGTGGCATTGCTTCCTACATAGACATTGTTGACGTAGAAAGTCAGTTGCTCCTTGGCGTTGGCCCACTTCCCGTAACCGGCCACCGTCGTAGGATTGCCGCCGGCGCCGATGACATCGCTGTTGTTGGTGTTGCCGAAATACAGACAGGCGTTGTCGATGCCTTCCGCCGCTTCCTCTTCGGTCCGAAAACGGTTGCCATAGATGTCGGTGCGCATTCCTGCATAGTAGTTGACCGTGTTTGCAGAACGTCCCCGGGTGTTGAACTGATTGTCGAAGGCGACGAGTTGACGCACAGACGTGCCGGTTTTGCCTACAATAGGATAAAGATAAGTGCTTCGGCTGCCGAAGTCCTCATCCAGTACAAAGTGGTAGGCGGATTCGTCCAAGGTCCAGCCGCTGTCCAGCGTGCCGAAATCCGTCAATTTGTTGGCGGCGAGCGTTTTGCCTGACGTCGCCGGCAAAATGTGGAACTTGTCTCCATCGCTGAATTCCAACTCCAGGCCGGCGTTTTCGCAGGGAAGGCACACAAAACAGTAGGTACCTGCGGCAAACGTATCGCCTTCTGCCGGAACAAGGGTGATTTCGCGCTTGGACTGGGTGTTCGTGGACAGAACAGGCGTGCTTTCATTGAACGAAATCTGGTACTGTCCGCAGAGGAAAACCCCTTCCGTGAGGGAACGCAGTTTAACGCTGTGGTAAACATTGTTCTGAGAAATCGTGAACCGGATGATGCTGCAGATATTGAGGAATGTGGTCCTGACAATCCCACCCTCATTGATGCTCGCTTTGGACACCGAAGGATTGAGCCCGTCCGCAATACCTCCGGCGATACCCGTCTGCTCCTCCGGCAGGCTGGCCGTAATCGTGCCTGCAGAGAATCTGTTGCCGGTGGAGTAGGGATAGATTGCATAGATGGTCGTGGTCGACTCTGCTATCGATCCGCTAAAGACAGCAGACTGGGAAGGAATTTCAAGGGTGTTGGAAAAGCGGTTGTTGGCGCTCCCGTCAAAAACGCTGACCTCATCACCGGGCAACCACAACACCTTGCCATCGTCCTCCAATGAGGTCCTTACCCTATCGCCCTCCGCCTCAATCAGCAGAGGAACGGTAGTCGTCCCGGAAACGGATTCCCAAGTTCCGGCGCTTTCTCTCTGACAGGCGCCCATCGCCATACACGCTGCCAGCGTGCAGAGCGGCATAAATAATTTCTTCGTTACCATATCTCGTACTCAAGATCAAAAGGTTGATGGGTGAAGATACTTTCACACAAGCATTGTGTGCCTGCAAGCACCCGGATCTTACAGGTGGGGACTTCATATAATTCTTGTACTTGCATAACGGTTGAATTTATTTTTGTGAAGGATTGTATCGGAATATCGTGGTGTACCAGTGGTTTGCGTCGGCTCCGGAGACATTGCAGCCTTTGCCCGAAAATCCCAGATAGAGTTTGCCATTGTACACTTTGCAACCTTCGGACTCCAGGGATGCCGTGGTCGAGATACCGGCATCCCGCAGTGCCCGGTCATCCTGGATGACCGACACAAGGGTCCTGCGCTCAATGACGCGGCTCTTGAAATTGAAAATGGTCAGATAAGCATAGGATTTGTCTAAATTGCCGCCTTTTGATCCACCGTCCATATAATAAAGTTTGTCTTTGTGTACATCGAAGCCCTGCCACGAGTAGAAGTTCGGATTGCTCCCCTCGCCGTAATTGGTCTTGGGGAACCGGATAATCGTGACCGGAGTCACCTGCGTCAAGTCTCTGGCCGTGATGGTGACGCTCACTTCACGGGTGGAGGTCAGATTGTGGCTCGAGAATGCATCCGTCGTCGTAAAGGTGACCGAACGGGTAGGGGCCTGGCGGGCCTCTGACAGTTTGTACACGTTGAAACAACGGTACGATGCGTACTCCGGATCCTGGTATACGAAACTGACCAGTCCGTTCTCGGCATCGATGGACGGGTGAATTTCAGTCATATTCTTACCCAGCCAGTAATATTCCTCACACTCATTGGAATAAATCTTCTTTTCGGCCTCGAATTTCACCCGGCCCACGACCGGATTGGTCCAATAGGTATTGCCCTCTCCCGGATTGCATTTGCCGTAGGCGCCCACCCAGATATAGTCCCCGGAGGCGGTACGCTCGACCACCGAGTTGGTGCCGTGGCTGAAGCCGTATAAGAACATCTGTCCGCCCAGGGTCTGGATGGAAAGATCGGGAGACGGTTCCGCTTTCGTAAAATAGAGGGTTTGCCCGGATGTCTGACAATAGTACACCGTGTTTTCGTCAATCAGGGTAAATCCCTGGATGCCGGCATTGACCATCTTGACATTGCGGCTATAGATGTTCTCCGGGTCGGAAAACGTGTCAAGACCCGTAGTGGAGGACACTTCCCGCCGGTAGGTCCAACCTTCCGGCAGTCCGTAGGGGTCTTTTTCACAAGAGGTGGCTCCCAAGGCCAGCGTTGCCAGTATTCCGGCGTGTATCAGTTTGCTTTTCATTGTTTTTCAATTTTGATGTCGTCAATCCAGAAACGATTTTTGGTTGCGGTGATGGATTCGATGACGATGCGGGTAGAAGAATCTGCGCCGGAAATCGTCACGGTATGCGTAGTGGGGTAATTGATATCATACATCGGTTGGAGGGTCTGTTGGTTCGCTACATTCGTGCTGCACTCGACAATCACTTGTTTTTCTTCCTTGACCTTGCAGGTCGAACCTCCGTCGAGGATGGTTCCGGCCCCTTCTACGCGAATCTGATGACGCAGGTTGTCCTCCGCATAGTTGCTATGGTAAGATTCATAATAGGCGGCGCTGTTGACCGTTACGACAACCGTAGCGGACGATGGACCGAGGGCGGTCAGGTAAGGGGTGCATATATAGCCTCCCGCACTGGCGGTTCCCAGCAGGATGGAACCTGTACAGTGGCGGACATTGTAACCCGTCCATCCCGGGTAGGACTCATCGCCGTAGTTGGTCCCGTATTTGTCTCCTTCCCAGCAGTAATTCCAATACTTGGGGCATTTGAGGGGACTGCGTGAATCCGCTGCGGAGGCATTTTTGAAGTTGAAATACAGGGCCGTAGAATTGACGGGGTTCACGCACGGGTCGTTGCTGCGCAGCCAGACGGCGGGGTCGGCGGGATCAAGGTCCAGATTGCCGATGTTGTCCTGGGAAGGCTGGATGCCATAGGCCTGATAAATCGGACATCCGCCCCACCAGAATGTGTCGAAATCCTTGTAAACAAGTATGTTGTCCCCTTGCACCGGCTCGGCGGGCGTATGGAATTTACCCACGGCCGTAAAAGATGCGCCCAGCGGAGTCATACGGAAAACATAATCGGTATCCGGCTCAAGTCCGCCGATGCCAAAACGGTTGTGGGAATGGAATTGCCCGGAAACAAGCCAATTGGAGCGGGTGGTCTCATATTTGCGGATGGCAGCCCCCGTTTCCGTATAGGCCAGTTCCAAGGTAAAGGCGCGCTCTGTGCCATTGTAGCCGTTCGTGCCGGTCCCTTTTGCATATTCGCCCCAGTCGAGGACCACCAGTCGCGGCAGTTGTTTCACCATCCGGAAGTAATCACCGGACTGGGTGACCCGTACAGGGAAGCGGTGTCCTTGTCCGCAGAGATAGAAGGTTCCTTCGATGGAGATGCCGGTCGTCTTCTGTGAGGAAGACACCATAATGCTGATAAGTTCTCCGTTCCCGTTGCCGGAAGCGGGGGAAATCTGAATCCATTCGGAGCCATTCTCAATCTCCGTGTACCATTCTCCGGATACCCGGATGTAATAGGCAACGGCATCGCCCTCCGCGTTCAGCGTGACTTCGTCCGCGAACCGCTGAAAACAGGCGGTATTGTCGGTATTCGTGCAGGAATTGGTCATCAGTCCTGCCAGGAGGACGACCATCATATAAGCAGTAAATCTATTCATAACTTTATCGTTTAATGTGTTTATATTCTAGTTCCAACCCGGGTTCTGGGGAAGCAGGTTGGGGTTGATGTCAATGGCGGTTTTGGGGATGGGGTAGAGGTATTGGTAGTCTTCCCATACGCGTTCACCGGGATTGTAGACCAAATTCCCGGCAGCGTTTCTCTTGAAAGACGTTGAACCGCCGACTTTGATATAGACGACATCTCCGGAACCGCTGCCGCTCGTGTTGAAGCAGATGTCGTTCTTTCCATCTCCGTTAAGGTCCATCGCCGTGCCGAGAGCGGGGATGTACAAACCCTCGAATTCACGGAGCAGCAAGGTGCCGCATTTCCAGCGGTTGAGATCATCCCGGCGTACATTCTCAAGATACATCTCGATGGAGCGCTCGCGGCGGATTTCCAGCAAGTATGGATCCGAGATGCCATAGTAATCTTGAAGATAGGGATCGGCGCTTGTCGGATAGATACCGGTCACGCCGGCTCGCTCACGCAACAATTTGATCGTCTTGTTCCAGACATCCGCCGTCATCAGGTTCAATTCCGCTACGGCTTCGGCATAGATGAGCAAGGTTTCCCCATAGCGGAAGATAGATAGGGAGTTGTTGCTGGAGGAGTTGCTCTCGTTGGCGGTGTCATCGGTATTCCACTTGATGGTTCGATAGTAAGTCAACTGGCTCTCAAGAGAGGGGAAGATCAAGGAAAAATCATTCGTAACCTCTCCGTTGACTTTTTTGCGGTAATACTTGGAGATGAATGTCTGGCGCAAGCGGTAGTCGCGGTTGTCAAACTCATCTTTAAACAGTACCGTAGCATAGCCGGGTGAACTGGTAAAGGGTGTGCCGTCCGTCTTGAGGTACATATGGATGAAGTGCCTCGGCGCAGAATTGCGCGATCCATAGGAGCCGGAAGCAAAATACCAGGATGCATCGTGCCAGCGGGAGAATTGGGAACTGTATATTTTGGAGAATATCACTTCGGTCCAAACGGGCGTTTCGCTTTTGAAAACGGTACTGTAGTCGCTCTCCGGATTGCCGGTGTTGTACAGTTTGTATTTGCCGGAGTCCATCACCGCCTTTGCTGCGGCAGCGGCCTCCTGTACCCAGGTCTGCCAGT
>CAMJRT010000041.1 GCA_946408295.1 uncultured Bacteroidales bacterium | reverse complement strand
GGTTGAGCGCATTGGGATGGAAATGTCCCGCCTCAAACACCAGGCGACGGGCAAAGAGGCTTTGGTGGAAGACAAGCCGATTCCTGACCATACCGATGCCATCCGGGCGGTTCTCGCGGCCCTCACGGACAAGACGGCCGGCGTGCTCTCTTCCCTCGAAGATATCGAGGCGGTGGGACATCGCGTGCTGCACGGTGGCGCCAGGTTGACGGCCAGCAAGCGGATTGACGATGACCTCATCGCCCAGGTGGAAAAATGTTGCGACTTGGGGCCGCTTCACAACCCCGCCAACCTCAAGGGTATCTATGCGGTCAAGGAAGTGATGCCTTCCACGCCGCAGGTGGCCGTATTCGATACGGCTTTTCACCAGACGATGCCCGATTATGCTTACACCTATGCGATTCCATATCGTTATTATGAGAAATACGATATCCGCAAATACGGCTTCCACGGCACCAGCCACCGTTATGTGTCGGCCAAAGGCGCCCAGTTTGCCGGTCTGGACCTGAATAACAGCCGCATTATCACCTGTCATCTTGGCAACGGAAGTTCCATCGCGGCGGTGCTCAACGGCAAGTGTGTCAATACGACGATGGGCCTGACCCCGCTGGACGGACTCATTATGGGCACGCGCAGCGGCGCCATCGACCCTTCGGTCGTGACCTATATCCAGAAGAAAGAGGGTCTGACGGCCGATCAGGTGGAAACGATGCTTAACAAAGAGAGCGGTCTCCTGGGTGTGTCCGGGATATCATCCGATTTCCGCGACCTCGGTCAGGCGGCGGAGAACGGCGAGTACCGTGCCAAATTGGCCTTGAAGAAACTCATACACGGAATCATCAATTATGTGGGTGCCTATGTGGCGGAGATGAACGGCGTGGACCTGATTGTCTTCACCGGCGGTATCGGCGAAAACAACGCCCGTCTGCGCCGCCGTGTCTGCGACAACTTGACCTATCTCGGTCTCCGGTTCGACAACGAGGCCAACGACTGCCGCGGCCAGGATGCGATGATTACCCTGCCCGAATCCAAAGTCAAGGCCGCCGTTATTTGCACCAACGAAGAACTCGTCATCGCACAAGATACGATGAACATCGTCCTCAACGAGGAAATCTAAAATCTGAGATAAGACCGCTACCGGAAAAAACTGAAGTGGACGGCGCCGTATTTTTTCTCTTTGAAGAAGCGGGGATGTTCCCTGAAGTCGTACTCGGCGGAGTGCTCCAAAATGAAGAGACAGTCGGGGTGAAGGAGGCCTTGCGGCTGCCCGTCTTCGCCGGTCCAGGTCGTGGAGAATATCTTGTCGGGAAGGGTGTCGATGCCTTCCAGCGCGTAAGGAGGGTCTGCGAAAATCACATCGAAACGCTTCCGGCAAAGGGGTAGAAAGTCGAAAACATTGTGGTGGACGACGGTGATGATGCTGTCCAGCCCGAGGGCGTGGGCGTGCTGTTTGATGAAACGGGCGTTGTCGGGGTTCATTTCGATGCAATGGACGCCCGCCGCTCCCCGGGAGGCAAATTCAAAACTGATGGAACCCGCGCCGCCGAACAGGTCGAGCACTTGCAGGTCCTCGAATTCATAGATGCTGTCGAGGGTGTTGAACAGTCCTTCTTTGGCAAAATCCGTCGTAGGGCGTGCCTTGTAACCCGGCGGGGGTGTGATGCTCCGTCCCTTCAACTTCCCACCGATGATTCTCATAGGCGCTTGACGGATTGGAAATAATGGTACAACGACAACTCTTCTTCTGCCGACAGCGGGGTTCGGAAGTAAATGGTGGAAGCCTCCGGATTGAGTTGGAGCTTATTGAGCGCCATGAATATATAATATTGTGCCGTGGTGAAGTCGGGGGCTTCGAAACTGTTGCACAGCATCAAGTTCTTCCCCTGGAAAATCACCAGATAGATCCGACCGTCGGCGTAGGAGGCAATGATCTTGTTATAGGAGTCCACCCGGTATCCTTCCGTCAGCAGATAGTGAAATTCCGGCAGAATGTCCTCTTCGCCGACCGCGAGCATTCCGCTGATGATGTGCGACAGACGCGTCTTCGTGGGGCTCCAGACTTCTACGGCACCCAGTTCCGCCGGCAGATTTCTCCAACGCAAATCTTCCCCTTCGACAGGACTGAAAGCCGCATTCAGATATTCTTGCGCTTGAGATTCATCAAACCAGGAGGCGGGCACCAGCGTATATCGGGGGATGAAGGCGGAAAGGACGATTGGGTTATAGTTTCGCTGAAAAACATCGCTGCTGAAAACAAACTCTGCGCTCAGCCATTCGGACCGGGCGCAGTCGTTCGTTTGATATGTAAATCCGTTCAGACCGATCTGAACCGATATTCCGGATGGATTATTCCCAGTTACCGGCATTGTTGTTCGGGGCTGTGACACTACCGACTTTCAGGCCGGGATAGCGATCCGTATCAATGCGTTCCTCGCAGAGGTTGACAATCAACTGGTGGTTCATTCCTTTGAGCAGACGTTCCACATAGACATAAGGTTCGGCTTTCGTCTTATCTGTGTAGGGGAGCATCTTCTTTTCGGCATAAGGAATGGCTGCTTCGAAGAGGGGCACCTTCACACCCGAGACCGTCTTGATTTCGGCAGCATAGATGATGGTATCCTTGTTGGTGTAAGGAATGTACTTGATGGTTTCCACTTTGAAATCGGGACGATTCTTCTTGCTGCAAAGGGTGTCCTTGACAGGAATCTTGGTGGTGGTGGCGAGCACGAGGTTGAATTTCGGGTCTTTCGGGGTGCCGTCTTCGTTGTAGTAAAGTTCAAAGAGTTCGGCGTCGGTGACTTTTTTATCCTTGCCCCTCTTGGTTTTCGCCAGTTTCTTTCTGGCCTGGTCGGTGTTGAGCATAGCCAGAGAGTCGTCTTTGGAACCGATTTGCTTGATGACTTCCACATAGCCGTTCTCGTAGAACCAAATCAGGGAGTCGGCTGTGGGGGAGTAGTGTCCATAGGTACTCTTGAAGCCCACCTGAAGGGTGCGGATATCTTTAAGAAGTTGGATGGCGACTTGCTCGCGGGCGGCTTTTTCCTTATTGAATTTCACGGGGCGCATAATGCTGTCAATGCAGAAATAAGCCAGGACGATAATGCAGACAGGAAGGACTGCAAAGGTCAGGATTTTTGAATAGAGTGGTTTCATTATGGTGTTTGTTTTGTTTCAAAATCACGCAAAGATAAGAAACTGTTTGGAATTTTGAAACAGTTTCGAAAAAAATGAATAAATTTGCAAGAGATATGACGGAAAAAGTTACCATAAGACCGGAAGATCAGGAAGCCGTGCGGCGCATTTTGTCCCGGTGCGACGATTTTGTCGTGACCTGCCACAACAGTCCGGACGGGGATGCGCTCGGCAGCACTGCCGCGATGTGTCATTTTCTGACATCACGGGGAAAGCGTTGTGCCTTGTTGCTGCCTGATCCCGCGCCCGCTCCTTTGTCTTTTGTTTTTCAGCCGGCTCCCTCTTTCCCCGTGTATAACCGGGAGGACCATCCGCAGCAGGTAGCTGCGCTCCTGGCCGGTGCGGGGGCGATAGTCTGTTTGGATTTTAATCATTTAAGCCGGACGAAACTGGGCGATGCCATTCGTGCGTCCTCCGTACCCAAAATCCTGATAGACCATCATCTCAACCCGGACCGTGAGACTTTCGACGCCTGTGTCAGCGAAGTGAATGTATCTTCGGCTTGCGAGTTGCTGTATTATCTGTTGCTTTCTTTGGATGGCATCGACGGAGATGCTTCCGCCCTTCCGCCGCGCTGCGCCTACAGCCTGCTGGTCGGGATGACGACGGACAGCAACAATTTCGCCAATTCGGTCTATCCCACCACTTTGCGTATGGCATCCGAACTGATTGCCGCCGGGGTGGACCGGGAGGATATCATCGATAAGATTTATCATCACTATCGCGAAAACCGCTTGCGGGCGATGGGGTATTTCCTTTCGGAAAAAATGATCGTGACACCCCAAAAAGTGGCGTATGTCGTATTTTCACAGAAAGAAACGCGGCGTTTCGGCCTGGAGGAAGGAGAGACGGAGGGCTTTGTCAATCTTCCGTTGAGCCTGGAGGCCGTGGATATGAGTATTTTCTTACGGGAGTTGCCGGACCGTTTCCGGGTGTCCGTCCGTTCTAAAAAAGGGGTTTCGGCCAATGCCTTGGCCCGGGATTATTTCTTTGGCGGAGGACACGAGAATGCGGCGGGCGGTATGTTGTTCAAATTTTCTTCCGACCCCAAGGACCGCCTCGGCCATCCGGCCGTCGTGGAAGATGCCGCTTCGGCGGAAAAGTATGTCCGGGACGCCATTGCCCGTTTTGCTGAAGAGAAATGATAAAGGCCGTGCTGAGATATTTCTGCGTCTTAGCGGCGCTTTTTCCGGCCATTTCCTGCGGGAAGGCGAGCCGGGAGTCGATATATGCTTCCCAGGAGACCCGGATTGCTTCTTATATTGAATCGGAGACCAAAACGGAAGGGGTGACCTTCGTGGATAATGACGGCGTCTATCGGATTATCTACGAAGAGGGGACGGGAGAGGCTTTGCAGGCCGGCGGTGTGGTGTCTTTTTACTATGCCGCCTATGTCTTTACCGGATCGAAGTCCATTTCCAATCTGATTGCGACCAATCACAAGGAGACAGCGGAAAAAGCGTCCTGGGATGTGTCGGATGCGAGTCGCTTCGAGGCTTTGACCGTGGGAGTGGAGGAATCCGGGTTCGTAGAGGGCCTGAAGCGCGGAATCGTGGGTGTCAAGGCCGACCAGCACGCTGCCGTCGTGTTTTCGGGTCGTTATGGCTTTGGGGATAAAATATACGGAAAAGTGCCGGCCCATTCTGCTCTGTTGTATGAAATCTGGGTGGTGGCCGTCACCAATTAATGAATGAATTATGAAGAGAATTATTGGCTATTCGTTGTTGCTGACCCTGTCGCTGGCCTGTGCCAAGACAGAGACGGTATCGTCCAATGTCCGGGCCCGACAGGTCTTCGAGGCTTGGCTTCAAATGACGTATCCTGCAGCGTACAACAACGGTTCGCAAGGCTGGGGCTGGTACTATCATCCGGATAAGGAAGTTCCCGGAACGGGAGAGCCGGTCGCTGACAGCGCCTGGGTGCAGGTCCGGTTTACAGCCCGGAATATGGGCGGTACGATTGTCGAGTCGAGCGAAGAGAGACCGCATCGCCAGATGGGTGATTATGCGAGTTACAATTATTATGGCCCTATCATCTGGCATAAAGCGGACGCGGCCGCCCTGCCTGCCGGTCTGCGCAATCTGTTGCAGGATATGAAGATAGGCGGCAAGCGCCGGGCTTTTGTTCCCGGCTGGCTGAATTCTATGAGTAATTATTCTTCCGCGCAGGAGTATTTTAACGACAGTGAAAATGCGGGCAATTCCTTGATGTATGACCTTGAAATTGTGGATGCCACCAATGATATTACGCGCTGGGGGGTGGATTCGCTGGTGCGTTTCGTGGAGCGTCATCCTTCCTGCCCTTATGCGCAGTCAAAGCCGGATGTACCCGCCGGGGAGGACCGCTTCATCCGTTGCCCGGAAAGTTCCAAAGACACGACGAACCTGGGCTTTTGGTACCAGCGCCTGAAAAATCCCGACAAAGTGAAAGCCTGGCCTGCCGACACAATCGTCTATGTGGACTATGTGGGGCGTCGCCCGGATGGGACCGTGTTTGACACCAGCATCCGGGACACGGCCCGCAAATACGACCTGTATTCTTCTTCCGCGACTTATTCGCCGATGAAAATGAAGGTAGCGGCCGTTTTCTACGACAGCAAAATGATAGCGTCGAGCGGCTCGGAGAGTTCCCTCATCAATGGTTTTACCTACGCCGTCAAGAAGATGCAGCCGGGCGAGTGGGGCGTGGCGCTTTTCCACCAGGGGATGGGCTATGCGCAATCTTCCCAGGCCAAGATTCCCGCTTACAGCCCGTTACTGTTTGAATTGAGGTTGGTGGATGCGCCCAAGTAGGAAATGAAAGAAGAGTCGTCGCCGTACGTGCCCCTCGAACTGGGTACGGAAAATATTTCCACGCTCTTGCGTCAATATGCGGTTCCCGCCATCATCGCGATGACGGCTTCTTCTCTGTACAATATCGTCGATAGTATTTTCATCGGCCGTTGCGTGGGGACGCTGGCGATTTCAGGACTGGCGGTCACTTTCCCGCTGATGAACCTGTCCGCCGCCTTCGGTACGCTGGTCGGCATCGGCGGCGCGACGATGGTGTCGGTGTTCCTTGGGAGAAAATGGTACAAGCCCGCCAACAAAGTGCTGGGCAACACCTTTTCTTTGAATGTGCTCACCGGGCTGATTTTTATGGTCGTAACCCTGTTGTGGCTCGATCCTATCCTGCGTTTTTTCGGAGCCAGTGACGATACTTTGCCCTATGCGCGGGAATATATGACCATTCTCCTGTATGGCAACATCATCACCCATCTCTATTTCGGACTCAACGGCATTATGCGTTCCGCCGGGCATCCCCGCCGGGCGATGTATCTGACCTTGTTCACGGTCTTCGTCAATACGATTTTGGATGCCGTCTTCATTTATGTCCTGGAATGGGGCATACGGGGTGCGGCCTGGGCGACGATTCTTTCGCAGACACTGGCCTTCGTGGTCATTATGGTGGATTTCAGCAGTTCCAAAAGGGTCTTACATTTTACCCCCAAATCCTTTATCCCGGACTGGCGTATCGCCCGGGACAGTCTGGCCATCGGATTCAGTCCCTTCTTGATGAATGCGGCCGCTTGCGTGGTGACGATGATTATCAATCAGCAACTTCAGCGCTATTTCGGGGATATGGGGATTGCCTCTTTCGGCATCTGCAACCGCGTCGCCTTTCTCTTCATTATGATTTGTATCGGATTGAACCAGGGGATGCAGCCCATAGCCGGCTATAATTTCGGCGCCAGACTCTACTCGCGTGTCAAATTGGTGTATGACAGAACGGTGGGATGGGCTACGGTTGTCGTTACCGTCGCTACGCTGCTCAGTTTGTTCTGCCCGGATTGGATAATCAGAGTCTTTACGCAAGATCCGGTCCTGATTGCCGATTCCGCCCACGCGCTTCGGATTATGAATTGTATGATGTTCATCGTCGGTTTCCATATCATCACCACCAACCTGTTCCAGTGCCTGGGAATGGTGCGCCAGTCGATTTTCCTGTCGCTCATCCGTCAGTTGATTTATCTGGTGCCTTTGTTGTATCTGTTGCCTTTGTGGATGGGAGGGGACGGAATCTGGTGGAGTTTCCCGATTTCCGACCTGATGTCTTTTGTGACGGCGATGATTATGCGGTTTTCGCTTTTGCGTAAGTTTGATCGTTTGCAAGATGGAGAAGATGCCGGGATTCTGGGCAGTAAATTGTAGCGTATGGAGTTTTCAAAGGTGAGATTGAGCCGGCCGGTGGCGATTGCCGTTTTGTCTGTTTCCGTGCTGTTGCTGGTGTTGCTGCTGATTCCCGGCGGGGAGGATTCACAAGAGGAACTTCCTATCGGGGCGGATTCGATTTGCCTGAATGTCTTTAGTTCCAATGAGCGCAGCAGCCTGCCGAGACTGGATAAGCGGATGGAAAAGTTTATGCGGCGGTGGGATTTGAAAGGCGTGCAGTTGGGCGTTATGCGGGGGGATTCCCTGCTCTATCTCAAAGGTTACGGGCTTGCGGATGAGGGGGAGGAAATGCAGCCGGGGCGGATTATGCGGATGGCATCCGTATCCAAATTGATCACGGCGGCGGCCATTATGAAACTTTGCGAACAGGGGAAATTGTCCTTGGACAGCAAGGTGCTGGGGCCGGACGGCCTCCTCAATGATAGCACTTTTACGAACGCGATTCGGGATAAAAAGCATTTCCGGATTACCGTGGAGCATCTTTTGCGGCATCAGGGCGGCTTTACCCTGCGTCTGGGCGACCCGTTGTTCAATGCGTTGGACTTTGCGGCGATGAACCGCCTGACCGAGCCCCCGACCGAGGATGAGTTGTGTCGTATCGTGCTGCACCGCCGCCTGGGTTTTGTGCCGGGGAAGAGCCAGAGTTATTCCAATTTCGGTTATCTCCTTCTGTCAAAGGTGATTGAAAAGGTGTCCGGGCTGCCGTATGAGTCTTATGTCCGTCGGGAAGTCCTGGCACCGGCCGGTTGCTACGATTTTCATCTGGCCGGCAATTTTTATGAACAGAAACGTGCCAATGAAGTCCGCTACTATATGCACGGCAATACGGAACCGGTACCCTGCTATGATTTAAGCGGTCGTATGGTCGAGCGCTGCTATGGCGGCAACAATATTTCGGCGTTGAAAGGAGCGGGGGGCTGGTGTTGTTCCGTGGCAGAACTGATGCGTTTTGTCGCTTCCATCGACGGCCATCCGGGCGTGCCGGATATTCTGTCCAAGGAGAGTGTGGACAAGATGACGGAATATGTGGACAAGCATACTTTCTCTTTGGGCTGGAACGATACGGACCCCAAAATCGGCTGGACGCGCAGCGGCAGTTTTTCCGGTACGGCGGCACTCGTCAAGTATTTTTCCCAAGGCGATTGCTGGATATTGGTTACCAATACCAGCACCTATCAATGCCAAATGTAATGCGATCGTGCCATTGCAT
>CAMJRT010000040.1 GCA_946408295.1 uncultured Bacteroidales bacterium | reverse complement strand
ATTCTGGTTCTGTACGCATCCCGAACTGTGGCAGTCGTCAATTTCCAGTCCGGCGCGTCCGGTACATCCGCTTTTATTGGCTACCCCCATAAAACCGGCGATACCGCCCATATAAGTAGGACGGTTATTGGTGCCGCCCTGCGTATATTGGCAATAGATTTTAGCCGCATTGGAGCAGCCCCGAATGACGCTGCCGGCCTTGTTGGCATACCCTACGACACCGCCCATCGCCGTTCTTGCAAAGGCGGTCTTGCCGGTAACGTCAATCGCCTGGACGACGCCATCTTTGAGGTTTTTAGATCCGGTAATCGACACCGGTACATCGGCTTTTCCGACAATACCGGCCATATCTACGGTCGTATTGGTAGAAGTTCCCAACTGATTGCATAGAATCTTGCCGGAGTTTCGGCAGGAAGAGACAGTGCCGGATTCGGAACCTTCGTTTGCTGTGAAGATGCCGACAATTCCGCCCATAGCCAGATAACGGGCTGTCTGGGCGGCCGCAGTGACATTGGTATGGGTCACGCCGGCCGTGTTGCGGCAGGAGGAGAACGTGCTGTTGTCTCCCAGCGCCGCGATACCGCCCGCATACAGAAGGTTGGCATCGCAGTTGGTAGAGACCGCGCCATTGTTGACACAGTTGCTGACAGCGGCTCCCTGTCCATAAGAGACAATGCCTCCCAACGCAGTCGGCGTGATGACGCCCCTGGCTCCGTTGGAAGCGAAGGTGACGGTCATATTGTTGGTACAACCATCCAGGGCCGCCACCGTTTCCTTCTGTTCTATCCAGCCTACGATACCGCCCGTATAGGCATTGAATGTTCCCCGGACGTCAATGGCCTTCCCGGCCTGGGTTGTACAATTGGAAACGACACCTTCCTGATGATGCCCGACGATACCGCCGATGAAGAAGTTGACGCCCTTGATGCCCGTAATGCCTCCATACTGAGTCCCGTCGCTGACGGTCAGATTGCCATTGAAAGCGCAACCGTCAATCAAGCAAGCGCCATTGGCGCGTCCGGCAATGCCACCGATACCCGCCTGGTTGGCGGCAGTCGAAATCGAGACGCCGCTTGCCGGGCAGACGACATCTCCGTTCATCGTACAGTCGACGATGCGGCCGCCGTGATTCCTGCCCACCAGACCGCCATAGAAATGGCCGTTATTCGCAATATTGGAAAAAGTGAGGTCTGCGTGGCTTACACAGTTCTGGAGAAGACCTTTGTGATAACCGACAAAAGCCCCGAACAAATCATTTGCGTTGTCCGCAGTGATCACTTTGTCACAATCCGCGGCAAGGATGATATTTTCAATGATACCCGACGATCCGGAATAAGCAAACAAAGGAACGCTGCCGGTATAGCCGGAAATCGTATGGTTCCGGCCATTGAACACGCCGTGGAAATAATTGGTCACATCCGTTGAAATCACATTGCCGATACCGGTCGTGGCCTCATAGGCGGCGGAAGACTCGGCGTCAAAGGTGATGTCGGTGGTCAGGCTGACCACGAGGGCGTCGCCAAGATAGTCGTACACCTTATTGTTGTAGTCCGTGGCGAATTGAATCAGATCCTGGGCGCTGGCAATCTCGACGCCCAGTTCGGTGGCGGTGGGCACGAAGGCGAACTCGGGCATCGCATACAGATGTCCCGCCGCTAAGGTCACCGGCTCCGTCTTGGACTGGGTCATGATATGACCGTTAATATCCTGAACGATGATATCGAAACCGTTGCTGTATGTCCCGGCGGGCACGACGACATAATAGACGCAGGCGCTCGCCGTCGAAGTCTCCATCGTCTTGATGACCCGGACTTCCTTGTCGGCGGCCGCCGTAGAAGTGCCGGTCAGCGTGGCGGTTTCATAGTCAATGGCGAAAGAACCACAGACCTGCTCGTCGTTGCGACCTTTGAAGCGCACGGCAATGAGGTTGTCCTCATCCGCATCGGCAGCGGCGCGCAGGACGGAAATCTTCACCATCGCGCAGGGGTAACCCAGCGTGATGCCTTGTCCGTCGGCTGAATAACCCGCCATCGGGTACATCCCTTCCGCGAAGCCGCCGGCGCGATAATCCTGGATCGCGGGCAATGCGACATGCGTCGCATCTGCATAGATGCTTGCGGGATAGACAATGCTATACGGTGTAGAAAGCACGGCGTCGAAATTGAAATCTGCCGTCTGGCTGTATTCCGGAATCTCGGAAAGAGGCTCGGAAGAAACGCCGTTGACCGCGATTTGGTCGCCGTTGGACCAATACACTTTGTGTTTTCCCTCCATCACGACGATATCCATATGGGTCTTGGTGTTCTGGGGAGCGAGCGCTTCCGGTTCGGTCAGGCCGACTGTCAGCGTCGTCACGCCGGCCGGGGTTCCCTGCCCGTCGGGAAGAACATTTTCATTCTGAATGGCTTGTTCCTTGGCACAACTTGCCAGCAATCCGATTGCCGCAAGTACGAAAAAGATACGTGTTTTCATAATTACCATTCCAATTCTTCTTCTACAATTTCCGGGATGGTCATTCCCGTGTTGCTTCCGGTCATAAAAGACCGCCGGACCTCATAAGGGCCGGACATCCTGGGCGCCTCGTAGCGGGCTTTCCGCTGTTGAGAAAAAGAGATTTTTTTATTCATATAATTCAAAATAAGATACTTAATTATTATTCCATTCTACTTTTTGGCTATATTCGTTGCCGAACATATCTTTCACGCGAATCTCTCCCGCCGTACACCCGGATGAGGGCGTCACCGAGAAAATGAGGGCATCTTTCTCGGGCTGGCAATACTTGCGGTCGCGTTCATTGTCAAAAGCGTCGTACAAGGCGACATAGTCGGGGTCGGTGCCGGGCGTGAACGTCATATCCGCCACCTTGACGCCGTTTTCGTACCATTCGGGCGTGCTCCAACCCTCGGACCAGTTCCAGATGGTGACCTTGACGGTGCCGTCACCGGTGCGAACGGGAGCATAAGCGCGCATCTGATAATCCTGGCAGCGGCCGACGCTCTTGTAATACCAATCCAGGGAATCCCCCTGCACATTGAGTACCATATAGCCCTGCGGTTCTCCCAGGGAGGCGATGGGTGCATTGAAACGCAAAGCACCGGTGGCGCGGGCCACGCTGATGCACTGGATGTTGGCTGCGCCGTGCTGGGTGTCTTTTCCCAAGTGATTGGCGTAGTTGTAGTAGAAATTCTTGTGATAATGGCCGTTCCAGGCATAGACCTCCCGATAGGAAGACAGCAATTTGAAATACGCCTCGTAGTTGAGGTTATACACGCTGTGCGACCCGTGGGGCGAAGTGTTCGGCGTCTTGAAGATGTTGTTGTGCGACAGGGTCACCACGATTTTGTCTTTTGGGACATTTTCCAGGTCGGCTTTGAGCCAGGCGAGGGTCGCGTCGTCGATACCGTAGTAATACTTGTCGGACGAGGTCTTGCGGTCGTACATAATGCCGTTGAAGGCCACGTAATGGATGTCGCCCAAATCGAAGGAATAGTGCTCCGGACCCACATAGGTCTCAAAGAAGATATTGCCCAGATTGGTGTCGAACAGGTTGTTCTGGTCGTAGTCGTGGTTGCCGATGACGTTGAAGGTCGGGCATTTGATTTTGGCTGCGCCGTCGAGGTAGTCTTCCCAGGCGGAGGGCTCATTATAAACGAGATCGCCGAGGTTGATGCTGTACACGGGGCTGGAGCAGGAAGCACGGAAACTCTCCGCATCAGGCGCCACCGTATCGTGCCAGCGTTCCATCGAGTTGTCCCAGCCGAAAGGCCTTACCTGCGGGTCGGCAATCATCATCACCGTATAGTCTTTGACGGGCGCCGCCTTTTCGAGAACGAGGTCGGCACGTACGGCCTTGGCATAACGGGGCACGCGGCGGTAGTGCATCGGGACACCGTCACGCAAAACGGGACGGGCATCGGCGGGAATGCTCATATAGATGAATTTTGCCTTCTGCAAGTCAGAAACCATTTGGAAGGAACCATCCTTGGCCGTCTTGATATACTGCGTGCCGTCAGTTATCCAAATGCCTTCCAAGGGCTGGCCGTCGGGGGTTTTGACGGTACCGGTTACATTGGAACCGTCGTTGGCAGGTTTGTCGAGCACCTGAGCCCAATCGTCGCAGGGACTGCCGCTGACGCTCACGCCGTTGGCCGCTCCCGCGATAGAACCCTTGCGTCCGCCGTCACAGTTCACTTTGCCGTCGTTGAAATTGTCCTTGATGGACGCGCGCAGGCCTTCCCGGATTTCCGCGAAAGCGACGACTCCGCCCGCGTGAATCGCGTTGCGGTTGGTCTTGTCGTATTTGTTGCCTCCGGAGCCTGCGTAAATTTCTCCGTGGTTGATGCAGCGGCTCACATAGGCGCCGGCATCTTGCGACTTGGGCGTGCTCATACTGCCCACGATACCGCCGGCGGTGCTGCGGGCCCGGGAGGAGATGCCGTCGAAGACGATTTTCCCGAAGTTGACGCAGCCCCGGATATGGACGGGACGGCTGATGGCGCCGGCGATGCCGGCGGCATTGGAAGCCTCTTCGCCCAGGGCCTTGACTTCACCGTAGTTGAAGCAGTCGGCGATGACGAGGATATTATGGGGAACGCCCGCAATCCCCGCTACGGCGCCACCGGCTTCACCCTGCGCGGTGACGGCTCCGAAATTATCGCAGCGGAGGATGTCGGCCTTGGCCTGGCCGACGATGCCGCCTTCCCGAATCATACCGGGCTTTCCGTCTTCGCTCTTGCGGAGTTCCACGGTAACTTTCCCCCGGTTGACGCAGTATTTGAGAGTGGTGCGGGTGCTGTTGCCATAAATGCCGCCCACGACGATGTTGGCCAGGTTGCCGATGGCGGAAATCTCGCCGGTATTTTCACAATGTACCGCCACGCTGCTGCGGAGGGCCTTGGCCGTCGCGCCGCCGGCAATGCCGCCGAGGTTCAGGGCGTTTTCTTCCTTGAAGTCGCCCGAACTGACGTCCGCCGTGATTTTGCCGACGTTGCGGCATTCACGCAGGACATAACGGTTGCTGCCGGCAAGGCCGCCCACATTGAGCGGGGCCGTGACAAAGCCGCACTTGAAGGAGATGCCGCCCTCGTTGATGCAACCCAGGAGCGTACCGTTGTTCTCATCGGCGATAAAGCCCACATTGAGAGCCGCGCCCTTGTGGTTGACCTTCATCGTGCAGGATTTGTCGATGATGAGATGGCTCACCACGGCGCCCTCGCCCACCACCTTGAAAAGTCCGGCCGTCGCATTTTTCCAGTTCTTAATCCGGAATCCCCGGCCGTCGAAGCGACCAGCGAACGCCTCAACCTGCGCCAGTTTTTTCACCTTGCCGAGGTCGATGTCGGCCGTCAGGACCACCAGCGTGTCGCCCTCGCTGAAGGGAGTGAGGGACTCCCCGTCGTTGCAGGCCTTGATGAAGGCCTCGAAGTCCTTGGCATTGCCGATGCCACCCGCCCACGCAGAAAGGGGAGCAAGGAACAGGGTCGCAAAAGCGAACGTACATAAAAGGAGTTTTCGTCTCTTCAAAGGGTCGTTCATTTTGTGAAATTTCTTCATTTCCAACGAATAGTAGCGGAATAATGGGTTATGCCGAAACGATCCTCCACGCTGACCTGCCCTTCGCCTATATCACCCGGGTCATTAACAAATACCTTGAACATTGAGGTGCAGTTCGTCTTCTGGGTATCAGGATAGGGGCCGACATATGTATATGCTTTTTTGTTCGGATCAAACCATTGACCGGCCAATCCGGGCCAGATACGAGCATAAAAATCTTTCATCTCCCTATCGGCGAATGAATATCCCGTAACCAGTGTCATAGCAGACACTTCGTTTCCAATAGTAAGTCTCGGCTTTTTCCAGAGTTCATCCCAAAGGAAGATATTGACATAGAGCCATCCGTTTTCATAGACTCCCGGCTTGAACACCTGCATCTGGTAGTTATCCGTGAGGTTGCCTCCGCCGAGTTCAGGTTTCAGTATGGCCCGGCCGTTGGAATCGTACGTCCAATCGCGGTAGTTGTAGTTCGGCTCCTTGTCTCCTCCCTTGTATAGATGATTGGACTGTTGCCAGAAGATGGGTTTGAATTTCCAGTTTTTGATGTTGCCGTCCTGACAATCCACCACCATATAACCGCGGGGCGTTCCGTTTTCACAGAGGTACTCGTTGGTCCAAAGCGCGCCCGTCACACGGCCGAGGGTATGCGTTTCAATTTTAGGATTGCTTTTGTCTACAAAGTTGAAAGAAGAGTGGGTGTGGCCCGCCCAAGCATAGACTTTCTCAAAACGGCCGAGCAATTTGCGCAGATCTTCGAGATGAGGTCCCGTACGATCGCCGCTTTGACCCGGTTGACGCATCATCGGGGAATGGGCACAGAGCATGATGGTAGCGGAACTCGGGACAAGGGCGAGATCGTTCTGCACGAAGGTCCAGATTTCATCCGTTAGCCCGGTGAGACAGTTATCGCTTTCTTTTCCGTCCTGGGCCATCATATTGTCAATCATCAGAAAATGCATATTGCCCAGGTTGAAGGAATAGTTCGTCGGTCCCATCCGCTTTTCAAAGGCTTTGGAGGCTTCTTTATCCGTCATCCCAATTACGGCCTGACCGCTTTCGTTCGCCTGGTCGTGATTGCCGATGATGTTGTAACAGACAAGTCCGGCGTCCGCCATATTTTGGCGATAGGTCGGAAGGTAGGAGACTTTGCGGTGGACGATATCTCCCAGGCCGATAGCATATACGGGGCCGGTCTTCGTCTGAGCATACTCTTTCATATCCTTGTACATGTCTTCACAGATATCTACGGCCCGGAAAGCAGAGTTGTTGGTATAATCGCTCGTTCCGCTGGTCCGCGGCTGAGGATCTCCGAAAATGAAGAGGGTGAAGCGGTCGGGATTGGATATCGGTTTTAACGTAAAATCCACCCCTGTAATCTGTCCGCCGCTTTTCGGATGATCCTTGAGCCACTCCCAAAAAATGGGACCTTTCTTGATGTCACCTTTGGTCGTCAACGGGGCGGACCAGTTCTTGGGCGTTGAGACGAACACATACTGGAGCGTCTCACTGAGGTCGCCGGAAAGGTCCACCGGCAGGGCATATTTCCCTTGGGCGTCGGTCTTGACACAACGGATGCCGTCCGAAACAACTACATCGGCAATCGGCGTACCATCCTGCCCCTTGACGGTACCGAAGACAGTGGGATCCATCGGGGGATCGATCTTTCCTCCACCTCCCGGCTCCTCCTTGTTGCAGGAGAAGAGAGGCAAAAGCATCAAAGAAAGAAAAAGAACAATGTGTTTCTTCATAGTCAAACTAATTATTTCCCATCCAATACTTGATTTCTCCACTGATTGTTCCGGTACCGTTACCAAAGACATATTCCTTCGTTGCCGCGATTTCGTCGCTGGTAATTTCCTGTGCCCAGGTTTCACTCGTTTTTGCATTGTTGGTCTTTACCAATCTTCCGCCATAACGGCAATCAGAAACGACTGTATTGCTCATGCCATAGCCGACGATACCCCCTGGATAGAGTTCTTTAGCGTTAGAGGGCGGAGTCGTCTGTATTGTGCCGTAGAATTTACATCCGCTGATGGTCACGGCATCGCCTGAGTATGCGCGACCAAGTATGCCGCCGGAGGAAGCAAACTCAGAAGAACCGGGAGCGCCGGCATGGATGAACCACTTCACTGTACAGTCACTAATCGAGCCTTTGCGCATGGTGCCGACAATACCGCCTTGTTGGAAACCAACTTGGTCCTTTTTATTCACAAGATATTCCGGTCCTTCAGAATTATCGGGACCGACATGCGTACAGGACGAAATGATAGCGTTCTGACAGTAACCGACAATCCCTCCTACAACACCCCGGACGCCATCCACGCAGGCCGGATTATCGCAGTTAGTAATCGTCAATTTGTCTTCCCCTACCGAAGTGTTGAAGTCGAATGCTCCGAGGAGACCTCCACAGAACATACCGTTGAGTTTGGAATTGAAATAGTAATTATCATCGCTAACTCTGGCAAAAGGATAGTTGGAGTAAAAGGCGTTGTAAACATACTCCTTGTTATGGCAGGAAGCGAAGGACGCATTGCCACCCTCGGCATAGCCGACGAGGCCTCCCATCCTGTTGCCTGAACCCTGTGACCTGCCGGGATTATCGGCAGATCCGGTCAAACGCGCTCCGATGGCGCCTTCGTTCGTGCAGTCAACAAAATCAACCTGTCCATTTATAAAACCAGCAATACCTCCGTAGCAACCTTTGGTAATGGACCACGCCTTCGAATTGTATTTGAATGCAATCCCTCCTGAGGAGGTAATCCCGTCGAAAGATAGGGAAGTAACTTTTTCATCCGGATTGCAACCCCCAAGAACACCGCCAAAACAAAAATAGGATACTTTCTTGTCATCAGCCGGCTGAATCAACTGGATTTTGGGGTTAAGTTCGTAATCTTTAAAACTCAACGTCGTGTTCGGGAGAGCATAGCCCAGGAAACCGCCAGCGAAAATGCGGGTATCCGCATGGTTCTTGTAATTCTCCAAACGGATGGTTCCCGCAACGACAGACTTGTCGTCAGCCTGGTCAAAACTGTGGTTACAACCATTTTGCGCATAAGCGTAAAGTCCGCCC
>CAMJRT010000039.1 GCA_946408295.1 uncultured Bacteroidales bacterium | reverse complement strand
TATGGGTGGTACTATACGCCCGGCGATTTCACGCCCATTACTCCGCTGATGCATTGGATTCGTGACAATATGGGGCCCGCCAATATCTCGGAATACGGTGTGGGTGTCAATCCGTGGTGCCACACTTGGAAAGAAGAGGATATCCGGCGTTATAAGGATGACCGCCGCCACCCCGAGGAATACGGCAACCTCTCCCACGAGTCTCACGTTCAGCAAATCGCCCGTATGCCCTGGCTTAACTTTACCTCCCTGTGGATTCTTTTTGATTTCCCTGTGGCGGACCGGAAAGAAGGCTTTTTGGACAGTAACGACGGTGTGAACTATATCGAAAATCCCGACCGCCTTTATCTCAATGACAAAGGTCTGGTTACGCGCGACCGCAAGTTGAAAAAAGATACTTTTTATCTCTACAAGTCCTGGTGGAACACGGCTGAGCGTACCGTTTACATCGCAGGTCGCCGTCTGCTCTATCGTCCCGCCGGACAGGAATTTACCTTGACTGTCTATTCCAATGCGTCGTCCCTGATTCTGCTGCAGGACGGGAAAGAGGTGGCGAGGATGAAATCTACCGGCGAAGATAGCGGTGTCATCTGGAAGTTCCCCGGTTTGAAGATGGGCGAAGGTCCCACGACTTTCACCGTTGTTTCGCCTGACGGTGTACAGGACAGCCATACCTATCGTCCGCTCCCGTAGGGGATTGTTTTTTCTCCCATCCGATGATATTTGTCACTTTTTTTTGAAAATTTTTGAAAAAAACTTGTTTTTTAAAATTTTATGCATATATTTGCGCCTGGTTGTGTACGAGCACAGCCCTGATTATATGCAAATTAATGGATTGAAAGCGGCTTGGTGGACGCCTGTGGTGTCTTTGGGCGTTTTTCTGCTCTCTGCCGTCGTGACTTTTGCGCAGGCCACGACGGTCACCGGTGTCGTTCGGGATGGTGCGGGTGAGCCCCTGATCGGGGCGACCGTCATTATCTCCGGATCCAATCTTCAGGACAAGGAGGGGGGGGTAGCCATTACCGACCTTGATGGGCAGTTCAGCCTGTCCGCTCCGGAAGGAGCCGTTTTGGAGATATCCTGTCTGGGCTTTTCTCCCGCCAAAGAGAAGGTGGACGGTCGCACTCATTATGTCATCGTCCTTCGTGAAGACGCGCAGGTGCTGGAAGACGTGGTTGTCGTAGGATATGGCCAGCAGCGCAAAGAAAGCGTTGTCGGTGCCATTTCCCAGGTCAAAGGTTCCGCCCTGGTGGATTCCGGTCTTTCCAACATTACCGAGGCGATGTCCGGCAAACTCTCCGGCGTGACCACCCTTCAGTCTTCCGGTCAGCCCGGCGAAAACGATGCGGAAATTCTCATCCGGGGCGTTTCCAGTTTCAATAACTCCTCTCCGCTTGTGCTGGTGGACGGCGTGGAGCGTGACTTCTCCTCCATCGATCCCAACGAGGTGTCCAACATTTCCGTGCTCAAGGACGCTTCCGCCACGGCTGTTTTCGGCGCCAAGGGGGCCAACGGCGTGATTATCGTGACGACCAAGAGCGGCCAGGAAGGAAAGCCCAAGATGGATTTTTCCTATTCGAGCGGTTTTTCTATGCCGATCAACATTCCCAAGCACATCGATTCCTACACCACGATGTCGTTGCTCAATACGGCGATGATGAACGACCAACTCTTTTCCTCGATGCTCTCTCAGGAGGTGTTGGAGGAATACCGCAATCCTTCTTCGGAACTCAACCGTATGCGCTACCCGGATGTGGATTGGTTCAAAGAGATGACCCGTCCTTTCGCTTCCACCATCAATGCCAATTTCAACATATCCGGTGGTACGGGTTTCGTGCGCTACTTCACTTCCGTGGGTTATACCTATGAGGGTTCGCTCTTCAAGGGATACAACGACGGCAAGGTCAATTCGGAATACACGTACTCCCGAATCAATTTCCGCACCAACCTGGATTTCGATGTGACGCCTTCCACGTTGGTCTCCATCAAATTGGGCGGCAATCTGGGAATCAAGAACAAACCCCAGACGCAGGATGGCGACGAAGGGATGTGGAAATATATTTTCGGCAGTTCCAGCGCCAAGTTCCCTATGTATTATCCTGCCTGGGTGCTCGCAGCGGTCCCGGATGCCAATTATCCCGCCGACAGCGGTGACCGCCTCATCAGCGAGGCCGACCAGACTACCGGCAACCCCTACTACCAGATTATGAAGGGTAGTTTCATCCAACTGACCGACACCAAGGTCTTCTCCGATCTCATCGCCCGGCAGAAGTTGGACTTTATCACCCGGGGCTTGTCCGTTCAGGCCAAGGTCTCCCTGAGTACCTATTATAAGTATTCCACGCTGCGGACCGAGTACAGCCGTCCCAGTTGGTTCCTGGATTTCACCCGTCTGGACGCGGGAGAAAATCCCTGGCGCCGGACGGGGGACAACGGCGCGTGGTTCGTGCCCAACCCGATGTACACTACGGCGGAAAACGCCCTGCAGGGGGGTTATTACTTGGACTTGTATTACGATGTCTCCATCAATTATGACCGTACCTTCGCCGATGCGCATAATGTCACGGCCCTCTTTTTGTTCAACCGTCAAGAGCAGGACAAGGGTTCGGATTTTCCTTATTATAATGAGGCGCTGGTCGCCCGTGCGACTTACGATTACAAGCATAAATATCTGGTTGAGTTCAATATGGGTTATACGGGCTCTGAACGCTTCGCTCCGCAGAACCGTTTTGGCTTCTTCCCTTCAGGTGCCATCGGCTATGTCGTTTCGGAGGAGAAATTCTTCTCCGTGCTCAAGCCTTGGATGTCCAAGTTCAAGATTCGCTACTCGGACGGTCTGGTCGGCAGTGACTACGCCAACAACCGCTGGCTCTACATCAGCGAGTATTCCAAGGACGATAATGGCGCCATCATCGAAGGCAAAGGAGCCAACCAGTTTGTCCAATGGGAGCAGGCCAGAAAGCGCGATCTGGGCATCGAACTCGGCTTTTTTAACAATGACCTGTCCATCAATGTGGACCTTTTTGACGAACATCGGAACAAGATGCTTATCTCCGTTGACAACAATACGCCTATCTGGGTAGGAAATACCTCGAAGGAACTCAACAAGGGCGAGATCAAAAAGCACGGCATCGAAGTGGAACTCAATTACAGCAAGCAGATAACATCCGACCTGCGTCTGTTCGTAGGCGGAAACTTCTCTTTCAACGAGAACCGTATTCTTTATTCCGACGATGCCCCCTTCGCCCTGTCGCACCAGCGCAAGGTGGGTACGCCGCTCGGAGCCCAACTCTCCGGCGCTTATCTGGTAGGGGGCGGCTATATGACCTCCGTTGACGATATTCACAGCAACTTCCTGCCCGGATCGGTCTCGGACGTAGTCGTGGGTGACTATAAATTCCTCGATTACACTTCGGACGGCCTGATTGACAAAGAAGACCTGACGAGGATGGAAGGCTCGCTTTATCCACCCTACGCTTATGCGTTCCACTTGGGCGGCAAGTGGAAAGGACTGGAGTGGAACATTCTATTCCAAGGCTACGCGGGCAAATGGGTAATCTATGACCAGATGTATCAATGGGAGTTCTATAAGGGAAATTACCGCACCCACCTGGCTTCTTTGGATTATTGGTCTCCCGCTCATACCAACGGTACGCACGCGGCGGTTCACTACTCCGCTTCTTCCTTTGTCAACCTGTCCTGGTCCGGTTACAATGAGAGTGCGACCACGGGCGGCTACAATGCCAAGATGATGGGACAATCCTGGCGTAAGTCGGACTATCTGCGTCTCAAAGAAGTGTATTTGTCCTATACTTTCGACAGCAAAAAACTGAAAAACTTCCTGGGACTCTCCGCCCTCAAACTTTATGTGACGGGTAACAACCTGCTGACCTTCTGCGACCTTCCCGAGGGAGATCCGGAAAGCCGCTACCTGGTGTGGGGCGATTATCCGCATATGAGAACCATCAAAATAGGTTTGCAATTGGGATTTTGACAGTATGGAACGTTTCGCTCATATCCTTTGTTCTGCGCGTCGGAGTGTCGCGAGGCTGTTGTTTATACTGCTTCCGGCCCTCTGTCTTTTCCCTGCCTGCCATTACTTGGACAAGTCTCCGGAATCCGGCTTGTCCGAGGAGGAAGTGTTCAGCAAATACGCCAATTTCAAGAGTTATTTCTACGGCGTCTATAACTCGGCCAGTTTTACGGTCCGCGCCCACTATCCGATGTGGTTCCACGGAAACAACCAGAAAATGACGCTCGAAGCCTTGACCGATATGTGCGATATGTCCCGTATCCAGCGCACCCAGCCGGGCAAGATGGGGGACGGCTCCACCTTGATCTGGGCAGTCGGCTACAATGACGCGTCGGCCTCCCGCACCGCCAAAGTGTCTTATTCCTGGAAAATCATCCGCGTCTGCAATATGACCATCGCCAACATCGGGCGCCTGCAGGATGCGACTGACCGTGAAAGGGAAGATATGCTCGCACAGGCCTATTTCATCCGTGCATACACGCATTTCGAGATGTTCCGTCTCTACGGTTCCCTCCCTTATATAGATAAGGTGCTGGGTGCCGATGACCAGTGGGATTTGCCCCGTCTGGAAAGTATCGCTTTTTGCCGCAGGTGTGCGGAGGACTTTCTGGAGGCGGCCCGCCATTACGAAGCGGCCGGCCTTATGCGTCGGGACCCCGTCAGCGGCAGCGGACACTTGGCCGCCGTTGACCAGGACAAGCCGGCCGGGGTGGCCGCTCTCGGTATGCGGGGACGCGCTCTTCTGTATGCGGCCAGTCCGCTGAACAACCCTTCGGGGGACAGGCTCATTTGGGAGGAAGCGGCGCACGCCAATTGGGAGGCGCTGGACGCAGCCATTACCTTCGGGTACAAATTGCTTCCTTTCTCCAACTATACGGACAATTTCTACGGCACCCGTTATACGGACGAACAACTCTGGGCTTATACGAGCGGATCGACTACCAACTATAACAACGACCGCGTCCAGGCCTTTGTCGGCTACTGTTTCTCCAACAATGCATTCAGTTCCGCCCAGTGTCCTACGCAAAATTTCGTAGATCGTTTCGAGACGGCGGGAGGCTGGCCGCTCAACACGGTGTCGGAGCGGGAGGCGGCAGCGGCTGCCGGAGAATACAACGAACAGAATCCGTTCGCCAACAGGGATCCCCGCCTGCCCCTCGTTGTTATCTACAACCAGCAGTACCTGAAGGGTTACGGCGATGCTTCTCTCTATCTGAACGAGGACGGAACGCTGCCTACCAACTCCTTGCTGCGCAAGCGTGAAGGCAGTTCGGACGGTGTTTCGGAGACCTATTACTATGAGCACAAACGGACCGGTACCCTGTCAAACAAAGGGGATCAAAACGTTCTTCTGACCGACCCCATTATCCGTCTGGCCGAACTTTATCTCAACTACGCCGAGGCGGCCAACGAGGCTTACGGACCGGACGGATCGGCCACTGGGGCCACCTTGACGGCCCTGGAGGCGCTCAATGTTGTTCGCGATCGTGCGGGGATGCCGGTCGTGGCCGCCGCATATACGGCTTCGGCGGAGGCTTTGCGACCCCGCATCAAGAACGAAAGAGCGGTAGAACTGTGTTTCGAGGGTTATCATTACTATTGCGACATCCGCCGCTGGAAGGACGCTCCCACAGTCGGCCGCAGCCGCTTGACGGGCCTGCGTGCCGTCAAACTGGACGCCGGCGCCAGTGCCACCTACCCCACGGGTTTCCGGTATGAGCGTTTCGACCTCCCGGAGAACCGGCAGATTACCTGGAAAAATGACGGAATGTATTATATGCAGTTCCAGAACGCGGATTTGATTAAGATGCAGAACTATATACCCAACCAGAGTTGGTAACGATGGATAGATATGTGACCATACATCTGGCAGCCTTGCTGCTGACCTTCGCACTCTTCCTCCCCGTCCGGGCGGAGGACGAGTCCTTGCATCTGCCTTACCGGGACGAGGCCGACAGCCTCAGCGTGGGCAGTACCATCGTCCTCAGCGGTGAGCAACTCGAGCAGTATTCCTCTTCCGACATCCGCAACATCCTGACCGCCATCGCCGCCGGCGTGGAGGTGAAGGAAAATTTCGGAGGGCCGGGCGTGAGTGCGCTCGAACATATCGGCCAGTACGGCGCCGCTTACAAGAGCAGCATATCCATACGCAGCCGTTCTCCGCTTTTTATGGTGGACAACATTCCGGTTCACATCGACGAAACGCAACTGGACCCGCAGCAGATAGCCTCCGTCACCATCATTCGTGACCCCTTGGAAAAGACCCTCTACGGAGCATCCGCCGCCGGCGGCATCATCCACATCCGTACCCGCCGGGGAGAGAGCGGCCAGCGTTATATGAAACTCAATTACGAGCACGGTGTCAATGTCGTTGACCGTTTTCCTGCCTATGTCAGCGGCCCGGCTTACGCCCGCCTCAACAACATTGCCCGGGCCGGTAGCGGAATGACGCCCCTGTATTCCCGCTCGGACGTGGCGTCCTATGCCGCCGGCAATGAATATGACCAGTGGTTCCCCAACATAGACTATCGCAAACTGATGCTCAAGAATACGATGAGTTACCTGCGCGTAGGAGCCAATGCCGGAGGAGGATCGGACAAAGTCCATTATTTTGTTGCGCTGGGCTATACGGGTGAAGACGATATTTACAAAATCGGCCCCAAAGCGAAGGTGCATCGCATCAACATCAACGCCAACCTGGATATCCATCTCAACTCCTTCATCACGGCGCATTTTGGCATCATTTCCACGATGGGAGTCCGGTACAGTCCCAATTACGGCTATTCTTCCGATCACACGGAATCCCTCAGTGTCACGGAATTCCCCGACCTGCTCTCGGATATCAACAAGACGCCCGCCATCGCTTTCCCCATTTATGCCCGCAACGATCCCGGTATGGAGTCTCCCTGGTATGCCGTATCAACCCAGTTCTCTGACAATCCCTATGCCAATTTGATGTGCAACGGCTTCTATCGCCAGACCACACGCAAGGGGTTGTTCAACCTGGGCCTGGATATCGATCTTTCCGTTCTTACTCCGGGCTTGAAATCGATGACCTATGCGGCCTACGATGCCACCAATGTCGTCCGGATCGGACAAGAAGAGGACTATGCCGCCTACATTCTGGTCAAAGGATTGGATGAACAAGGTTACGATGCGCTCATTCCCCAGCAGAGTGGCAAGCACAGTGTCAAGTTGATGTCTTCCGATATCCGCCTGCTGGACTACTTCTCCAACCGCCTGTATCTAGTCCAGCGCTTTTCCTACGACCGGAATTTCGGACTGCACAGGGTTGAGGCTTCGGCGGACTATATGATTACCCAGCGTTCCCAGAAATGGATTACAGAGCACCGCCGGGAGATGAATTTCGGCTTCCACGCGGGATGGTCCTATGACGGGCGGTACATCGTCCGGACGGCGATGAACGTTCACGGGACCTATTCCTTGCTCAAGCCGTGGAGTTTTTCTCCTTCGGTTGGGGCGGCCTGGGTGCTTTCCCGCGAGCCTTTTTTACGGAATGTCAAGGTGCTTGACTATCTCAAACTGAGGGTTGAGGGAGGGCTGTTGCACTACGACAGTGCCACTTCCGCCAACCGGGACGTAGATAATTATCGCTGGGACAACGGCGGCCAGGGCTTCGGTCCTTATGCCAACAGCGACCAGTGGTTCGGCAACACGGTCAGCGGCTCTATCGACCGCGTCTATGCCTCGACATTGGGTAACCCCGCCCTGCATCTGGAGCGGCGCAAGGAAGCGACCGCCGGCGTGGACGCCCGCCTTCTGTCCAATAGGCTGAGCCTGTCCGCCAATTATTGGTATTCCCTCTCGGACGGGGCTATCACCGAGATGCAGAATGTCATTCCGATGGTCGCGGGCATTTCCAGCGGAAGCCTCTTTATGAACTACAATGTCACCCGTTACCAGGGCGCTGAACTATCGGTCTCCTGGAACGACCGCATAGGCCCTCTGGAGTACCGCGTGGGCGCTTGGGGGGCTTACAACACCAGTACGGTGCTAAAGGTGGATGAACTGACCTATGATGAAGCCTACCGTTCCAGGGTCGGTTATCCGGCGGATGCCATACGCGGACTGATCTTCCAGGGACGTTTCGAGACCGATGCGCAGGCAGCGGCGGAAAACCAGACCTTCGATGACGTCCTCAAAGCGGGCGACTTCAAATATAAGGATATGAACGGAGACGGCATCGTCGACGACAGCGACGTATGCGTCATCGGCAACAGTTCGCCCCGGCTGATTTACGGAATCAACCTGTATTTCAGTCTCTACGGAGTGGACCTTACCGTTACGGGTACCGGCAGCGCTTTCTATGATTTGGCGCTGACCAACGACTGGTTCTGGAACGGCTGGGGCGACGGCAACTATTCTGCTTTCACGCTCCGCCAGGCTTCCGACCCCACCGCACCCAGGCTGACGTGGAACAAGATCAACAACAACTACAAGACGTCCACCTATTGGCTCAAGGACGGGGCTTTCTTCAAGATTCAGACGGTGGAGTTGGGCTACAACCTCCCCGTGAAGGCCTGGGGCTGGAAACTCCCTGTTCGCTGGCGGGTGTTTGCCCGGGGCAACAACGTGGCGACCTTGTCCGCCATCAAAGATGTCGATCCCG
>CAMJRT010000038.1 GCA_946408295.1 uncultured Bacteroidales bacterium | reverse complement strand
TTACCATTCCCCGTATGAAAATGACGGCTAAGGCGGAGGCCGATTTCTTCCGCTTTTCAACATTATCCCTGGGTGGGGACTGGAGTATAAATGATTTGACGGATTAGTATGAAGTATTACATCTTATTCGGGCCTCCGGGTGCGGGCAAAGGCACTCAGGCAACGGCGATGGCGGAGAAATTCAATCTTTGTCATGTGTCAACCGGCGAATTGCTCCGTGCCGAAATCAGTGCGGGTACAGAGTTGGGATTGCGGGCGGCGGCGCTCATCAATGACGGGAAACTGGTACCGGACGAGGTGGTCGAGGGGATGATAGCCTCCCGTTTTGCCTCGGTCAAAAATGTGGACGGTTTTCTTTTGGACGGCTTCCCCCGTACGGTGAAACAGGCCGAAGCGCTGGATGAATTGCTGGATGAAGACGGCGAAGTCGTGACGGCTGTCATCTCGATTATGATTCCGGATACAATGATCGTGGAGCGGATTCAAGGCCGTGCGATGAAGGAAGGCCGTGCGGACGATGCTTCTCTCGCGACGATTCAAAATCGTATCGATACCTATCACGCGCAGACGGAACCCTTGATTGCCTACTACAAAGCACGCGGCAAATACCGCGAGGTGGACGGAACGGGGCAGATTGCTCAAGTCCGCGAAGCGATATTCAGCCTTTTTTAAGTTCTTCCAGCATCGCCTGCGCGACGGCTTGTGAGGCGCCTCCACCCCCGAGGGCTTCCCGGATTTGTGCGTATCCGTCCAGCATTTTTGTGCGGTACGGCTCTTCCATCAGCCGCAGGACTTCTTCGCTGACAGCCGTCGGGTTGAATTCGTCCTGGATGAATTCTTTGAATACCAGGCGGTCTAAAATCAGATTGCCCAGCGAAATGTATTGGATGTGTTCCAGTATCCGGAGCAGGTATTTCCCGACAAAATAGGTGAGTTTGGATGTGGACCAGCAAACGACCTGCGGCGTTCCGATGAGGGCGGCTTCCAGAGAGGCCGTGCCGGAATTGATGACCGCACATTCGGCATTTTTCAGGATGCCGTAGGTGTCGTTGAAAATCAGGTGTACATTGGGCCGGTTTCCGATGAATTTCCGGTAATCTTCCGGGGTGCGGGACGGTGCGCCCGCCACGATGAAATGCAACGCTTTATCCCGGGCGGAAAGCCGGTCGGCGGCTTCCATACAAACGGGCATCATCCGCCCGATTTCTCCGCTGCGGGATCCGGCCAGGATGGCGACATAACGGTATTCCGGCAGGGAATGTGCGGCAAAAAAGGCTTCCCGGGGCCCGGCGAGGGCGGGGGAGGCGTCGATGGCGTCAATCAGCGGGTTGCCTTTGTAGATGAAAGGAATGCCTTTTTGGGTGAAATACGGGATTTCAAACGGGAAAATAATGAAAAGTTTATCCACATAGGCCTTGAGTTGGCGGATGCGTCCTTCACGGGAGGCCCAGACTTTCGGGGCGATGTAATAAAAGACTTTGAAGCCGTGCTCCTTGGCAAAACGGGCGATTTTGAGGTTGAAGCCGGGGTAGTCGATCAGAATGACGACGTCCGGCCGCCATTGTGCGATATCTTGTTTGCAGAAAGCGAGGTTGCGGGAGATTTTCCCCAGGCTTTTGAGTACATCGCTGACGCCCATCACGGCTGTCTGGCGATAATCTTTCACCAGGCCGTCTTCTTCTTGGGGGAAACGGCTTTGCTGCCAGGCATCCCGCATTTTTTCTCCGCCCCAGAAACGAAAACGGGCGTCCGGGTCGGCGCCGATGAGACCCTTTATCAAATGGCTGCCGTGCAGGTCTCCGGAGGCTTCTCCGGCGATGAGATAGTATTTCATAGCGGAAAAATGGTTTTTAACGTGGACAATTCCGGATAGTCCGTGTTGTCGATACGGTGCGGAACAATGGAAATATAGCCTTGATCGACCAGTTTGTGGTCGGCATCGGGGACATTGTCGTTGTCATCCGCCCGCACGCCTTCGAGATGCCAGGTCCCGTCCGGATTGGCGACAAACTCGTCGCACCAATGTACGCGGCCCATCGAGGCGGCGGCGATGCCCTTGATTCTTTCGGCGGGAAGACAGGGGAAATTGATGTTGTAATAGATGCCGTCGCGGGGATTGACGACTTTATACCGCTCGACCAGCGCTTCAAAAATAGTCGGAAGATATTTCTCGACGGCACTGAAATCGGCATCGGGAAGACCTGTATCCATCGAAATGCCGATGGCGGGAATGCGGTTGATGGCGCCTTCTTCGGCGGCGCCGAGCGTGGCGGAATAACAGACGGCCGTGGCGGTGTTGGCCCCGTGATTGATGCCGGATACGATGATGTCGGGCTTGCCCTCTTTGAATACTCTTCCCAATGCAAATTTGACACAGGCTCCGGGGGTGGTGTCGATGTGCTGCCAGAAGATGCCTTCTTCTTCTATCATTTCGGATGCGAAAATCTTTGCGTCCATTTTCAGCGGAATCGCCAGGGACATCCCCGATTGCGCGTGGGAGGGAGCCACGACCGTCACCCGGCCGTAGGGCTTGAGCAGGCGGGCGAGAACCTGGATTCCTTTGGCCCGGATGCCGTCATCATTTGTCACCAAAATCTTCATCGTCTTGCAAAGGTAGGAAATATTATGTAAATTCGCAGTCTATGTCGCGGGTGAAAATATTTTTGTTTGCTTTTGTCGTTTTGCTGGCGGGCTTTGGCAGCCTTCCGGCCCGTGAACGGCTCTTTGTTTTGCCCTCTTTGGACGAAGAAGAGGACAGTCTGGCCGTGATGGCGATGCGGGAAAAGATGGCCCAAATCCGCAAGACGCGCCCCACGGTGGGGCTTGTGCTGGCCGGCGGAGGGGCCAAGGGGGCCGCCCACGTGGGTGTGTTGCGTTTTTTGGAAGAACAAGGCATTCCCATCGACGTGATTGCCGGCACCAGTATGGGCGGACTGGTCGGCGGTCTGTATGCGCTGGGTTATACCTCGGCCGAATTGGACTCCCTGCTGACCGTGATGGATTGGTCGGTGATGATGAGCGACCGCGTGCCGCAATCCTATATCAATTATCAGGACAAGAAATACAAGGATACCTACAACCTGAGCATTCCCTGGTTTTACGAGAAAGAGGTGTGGCGCAAGCGCCTGGCCTCGGGTTTGCCCCAGCCGCCTGCCGGACAGATGGGAATCAATGACCCGTTTGCGATTTTCCGGGCCGGCCTGCCGGACGGGTATCTCAACGGACTCAATGTGCAAAATACCCTCAGCGCGATGACGGTGGGCTATCAGGACAGTCTGGAATTCCGCAACCTGCCCATCCCTTTTTTCTGCGTGGCGACCGACCTGGTCTCCGGCAAAGAGAAGAACCAGGTGCGGGGCGAGTTGGTGGATGCCTTGCGTTCCACGATGAGCATCCCGTTTGTTTTCAAGCCTTTGCGAAAAAAGGGAATGGTGCTGATCGATGGGGGTACGCGCAACAATATGCCCGTGGACTTGTGCCGGGCGATGGGCGCCGACATCGTGATTGCCGTGGACCTGTCCCAGTCGAGCGAAAGCGAGAAGAATGTCAACACCATTTTCGATGTGATGATGCAGAGCATCAATGTGATGAGTCAGGATGCCTATGATGCCAACCGGCAAAACATTGACGTCTATCTCCATCCCGATATGTTCGGCTACAATATGCTCAGTTTTTCAAAGGACAATATCGCCGATATCATCCGACGGGGCTATACGGAAGCGGCCGAGCACGCGATGGAACTCCGACAGGTGGCCGAGCGGACCGGAGCGCCCGGGACAACACGCTACGCGCGCGCGGCTACGGATATGGGTCGGGAGGGAATTTTTTTCAACGAAATCGAATTCAAGGGCCTCGACCCGTATGAGACGCGCTATTTCCGGGATAAGATGAAAATCGGCATCGGCCGTCCCTATAAAAAGTCTGATATAGAGGCGGTTGTGGCGGAAATCTATGCGACGGGCTGCTATGAGACAGTCACCTGGAAGGTACATGGCACGCAGGAACCCTATAAGTTGGAAATCTGTTGCAGTCCGGGGCCGGTCCATCATTTCGGCGTGGGACTTCGGGCGGATACCGAAGAAATCGTGTCCCTCGCTTTGAATGTGGGCTTGGGCGCCCATCGTCTTTACGGTTCCCGTTTTGACGCCAGCGCCAAAATCGGTCTCAATCCCTATGCCCGTTTTGAATATGCCTACCGTTTCTTGAAGGGGCCCCAACTCAGCCTTTCCCTGGAAACGCGTTATGCGGATTTCGATTCCCACAACCGTTCTTACCTGGGCAGCCGCGATGAGAGTCAGGAAGACCGTTACCGTTTCTGGACCAACGATTTGACCCTTCTGGTGCGCAGCGGGCGTTCTCCTTATTTCGACCTCTATGCCGGAATGAATGCGGGCAATATCCCGTATTATAATTTCCGGGGATTTTCCAAACGAGACTGGAATGTCCATTATATGGCGTTGGGGCATTTTTCATTTGACAATCGCGACGACCGTTATTTTCCGCAAGACGGCGTGTGCGTGCAAGCGGATTACCAATTTGTGTTCGGCAATCATTCGTTTAACCAAAACGGAGAAGAGCGAATCGTGCGGGATGGCTTTTCTCCTTATCACATTGCCTCCGTCTCGGTCAAGGATGCGGCCAGTATCGGACCCTATTTCACTTTGTTGACCTCTCTGCATTTCCGCTTTGTTTCGGAAGGGTATGACAATATCCTGTTTGTTCATCGCAATTATGCCGGCGGATTAGTGCCCGGAAGGATGGTGGCACACCACATTCCTTTCTGCTGTATCAACGGTGTCAATCAGTTTGAACGCATTATGACGGCGGCGGATGTGGATTTCCGCGTGCGCTTTCTGACGAAGAATTTTGTGACTTTATCGGTATGTACCCTTCATCAGGCCAACTTTTTCAAGGAGTTCAGTTACCGTACCACCAACAACGCTTTTGCCTTCGGCTTCGCTTTGCAGTATTCCCGCAAGACTTTTATGGGACCTTTGCGGGCGGGTGTCAACTGGAACAGCATCGACCACCGGGTGGGGGTATATGTAGGAATAGGTTATGATTTTTGACAATATGGAAGCAATGATTCGTTCTTTTTTTGTAAGGGGCCTTTGGGGCTTCAAAAACATTGTTTGGAAAGAGATTCATCCGGACATCAACATTTTGGTCGGCGTGAACGGTTGCGGCAAGAGCACGATGCTCAACCTGATGTATGAGTACTATCAGAAGAGTTCCGTCGAGGCGCCCAACTATGTGGAAGCGCAGGCGGAACCCTCCGAATTGCCGGCCGGTGTTTCCCTGGTGCTGCTTCGGCCTTTGGACGCCTTGCTGAACGGTATCGGAGCCTATCTGCCCCTGGCGCTCTCGCGCGGCGAGGCTTTCCAACAGGTGATAGACTTGCTGGACGATTTGTTTGCCGGTACGGCCAAGAAGGTCGGCGTGGAGAAGGGGGAACTGGTCTTTTATCAGGCCGGATAGACCTTGGGCTTTTCCAAACTCTCGACAGGAGAAAAACAGTTGCTGCTCATTATTTTGCGCGTGTTTTTGACGCAAGGAGGGCCGGCCGTCGTATTTTTGGACGAACCGGAAGTTTCGTTGCACATCAGTTGGCAGCGCCAGATTATCGATGTGATTCAGCGGCTCAATCCGCAGACACAACTTTTCATCACTTCCCATTCGCCCAGCATTTTCAGCAGCGGCTGGGGCGACAAGGTCGTTTATTTCGAGGATATAGAGGTTCAAGGGTAGAAATGGCGCACGACCACATCAGGGAACAGGCGGAGTATTTTGCTAATATTCCCCTTATTGACAGGAGGATACGGGCCAGCGTCCATTTGGAGGCGGAGGCGGATGTGCTTTTCTGGGATACGATGTTCCAGCGTTACCGTCCCGGCCGGTACCATTACATTTATCATAGCCGGAGCCGGAGCGGGGGAAATACCAGCGGGGTGTGCCAATGTCTGTTGTACCGTCCGTATTTGTCGGAGCGCTTCTTGATCTGCATTGATTCGGATCTGCGCTCTTTCTATTCGGGTGCTTACAACATCCGGCATTTCATCTTGCAGACCTATTGTTATTCCTGGGAGAATCATTACTGCTGGTCGGAAGGTTTGCAGGCTCGTATGGCTTCCGTTTTTCCGCGGGCGGCCGCCGAGTTTGATTTCCGCGATTTTCTTCGCAACTTATCCCACTTGCTCTATAAGCCTTTCGTGCGTATGCTGTATGCCGGAAGCGAGCCCAAGGCGACGATGCAGCAGATCGGACAATGCCTTTCGATGCAGCAGAAAAAGGCTTCCTTGTATAAGGGCGCGCGGTTGTATTTGCAGCGGATCCGGCGCAATCTCGCCGCTTTGCCGGGTGCGGGAGATTACATTCCGCAGGAGTGGCTTGACAAGGCGGCCCGGCGCGGTCTCACGCCCGACAATGTGTACCTGCATTTCCGGGGGCACAATATCTTTGACCAGGTCTGTCATTTGGGACTGGTCTTGTGCAATTGTTCCCACAGCCAGTTTGAGCAGGATGTTTTGTTGCGGGCTTGTCCGAGGGCCGACTACAAGGAGCAGAAGAAGATACAACAAGATATGGAGGCGTTTTAGCATATGTGGATTGAATGGGCTTTCGCATCCGCCTTGTTGCTGGGGGCTTATGATTTCGTCAAGAAAATCGCGCTGAACAAAAATTCGGTGCTGATGGTGCTGACGGTGACGACGGTGCTGTCGGCGCTGATGACACTGCCTTTTCTGGTGACGGGATACGAACCTTTTTCCGGGGGCGCTTTTGTGCCTTGGCAGGGGGAGTGGCGGCTGGTCCTGAAGGCGTTGATTGTGACGGTTTCCTGGCTTACCGGCCTGGCGGCGCTGAAATATCTGCCCCTGACGACGGCGGGAACGCTCAAAGCGATGCGGCCGGTCCTGGTGGTGCTGTTTTCCGTGCTTTTTATGGGAGAGCGGCTGAACGGCTGGCAGATGGTCGGCGTCGTGGCGTCGTTCGTGGCGTTTTTTATGCTTTCGGCGGCGTCTTCGCGCGAGGGGATTCGTTTTACGCACAGCAAAGGTGTGGGGTATATGGCCGTGTCCGTCCTTTCCGGCGTGGCCAGTGCTTTGTGGGACAAATGGATTATGCGGGCGATGCCCCCGGCCTATGTGTTGAGCCACACCAATCTGTATATCGCGCTTTTGATGGTTGCTCTTTTCTGTGTTTTGCGTCGATGGGTCCGTCTTTCTGCTTCGGGTGTACGCCCGGCTTCGAGAACGGAAGGGGCCTCCGGCCTGTTGGCGCGGGAGGCATCTCAGCCTTTCGTCTTTGATGTGAACCTTCTTTTGATTTCTCTGTTTATTTCAGGGGCGGATTTCTTCTATTATATGGCGCTCCATCAAGAGGGAGCCCTGCTCTCTGTCATCTCCATTACGCGGCGTTTGTCGGTGGTGGTGACTTTCTTGCTGGGAGCTGTCTTTCTGCGGGAGCGGAATATCGGCCGCAAGGCGTTGGCGCTGGGCCTGCTGCTGGTCGCTATTTTATTGATATTGTTCGGTTCCGATCCGGCTTTTCTTTCGATGGTACGGAACTTGTTGCATTGATTTATAATTATTTGACTATGATATGAAAACACTTGCTTATGTCTTTCTTGCCGACGGCTTTGAGGAAATCGAAGCCATCTGCCCGTCCGATGTCCTTCGCAGAAGCATCAAAGGGGTGAACCTCGTGTCGATTTCTGATTCCCCGGCCGTTCCTTCCGCCCACGGAATCAAAGTGATGGCCGATATGACCTTGGATGCCTTTCTGACGCAGTGGAAAGAGGAGGCGTCCCGGATGGAGCCTTCCAGGTGCCTGCTGGTGTTTCCCGGGGGGATTCCGGGTGCGGTCAATCTGGCGACTTGCGAGCCTTTGATGACGATTGCGGCCGAGCATTTCAGCAAGGGGGGCCTGCTCGGGGCCATTTGTGCGGCACCGGGTACGGTGTTGCCCGTTCTTGATGAATGGCTGCAGGCGAAAGGACTGCCGGGCATCGCCGGTCGTAGGTTTACCTGTTATCCGGGCTGCGAGAAAAGTCCTCTGGCGCTCGGAGCCGTCCACGAGGGTGTTCCGTGTGTCACCGATGCCAATCTGGTGACGGCGAACGGGCCGGGTGCGGCGATGGCGTTTGCTTATGCGCTGGCTTCCCTGTTTGTAGGTCCGGGAGCGGTGGAGACGCTTCGTCGGGGAATGATGGTTTGTTAAGACAGGATTCGGTTATGGGTGCGGCTAAATGGGTGGGCGGTGTGCTCGGATGGGTGTTGTTCGGTCCCATCGGCGGTTTGCTCGCATATTGGGTGGGTTCTCTGTTTGAGGGGTCTGACAATGACGCTCCGACTGTTGGCGGACGCGGTCGGGGCGGCTATTCGCAGACGGAGCAAAGAAACAGTTTTCTGGTGAGTCTGCTGGTGCTTTCCGCGGCGATTATCAAGGCGGATGGCAAGACGCGCCAGTCGGAACTGGATTATGTGCGGAATTTCATTCGTCAGAATTTTGGCTCCGCCTCGGCGGATGAGGCGATGCGGCTGCTGAATCAGTTTGTCTCGCAGGATGTGAACATCTATCAGGTGGGACCGCAGATTGCGCAGCATATGAACTATTCGCAGCGTCTGCAGTTGCTGCATTATCTGGCGCAGATTGCGAATGCGGACGGGGAGTTTTCCAAGAGCGAAAAATCGGTCCTTGAGGCGATCGGTTCAGTGATTGGACTATCGGAGGGCGATATTTCTTCGGTGGTCGCGATGTTCTACAAGGAGACGAATTTTGCGTATAAAGTGCTGGAAGTATCCCCTTCGGCAACGGATGAGGAGGTGCGCAAGGCTTATCGGCGGATGGCGATGAAATATCATCCGGACAAGGTCGCCACGCTGGGGCCGGATGTCCAGAAGGCCGCGACGGAGAAGTTTCGTCAAATTCAGGAGGCTTACGACGCTGTCAAGGTTGAGCGGGGGATGGCGTAGAGGAGGCCGCGATGCGTTTGAGGTAGTCTTTGCGGGTGACGAG
>CAMJRT010000037.1 GCA_946408295.1 uncultured Bacteroidales bacterium | reverse complement strand
TGGAACGGAAAGGCGAGAACACGTAGATGGGAACGTCGCCCATCACGGTATCGTCTATGTCCAGTTTCTTGATTTCAATCCGTGTGGGAAGGGAGCAGGGATAACCGTAGTCGTGCTTACCGCTATTGACCCCGTCAATAAGGAAAATAGACTTGGCGGACACCACCGGTCGCAAGACGCAATTCCGGACGAAGAGGTCGCCGTCCCAAGTGGAACCATAGTCGCTGCGCAGATGAATCATCCGGCTGTCACGCACTTCGCAATTCTCCAGCCACATACGGCCGGCGCCCACCATCCTGACTCCCTGGTGGCCGAAGACACAGCCCTTCAAGGTTACGTGGCAGACGCCCATATGCGCATCAAAACGAGAAAAACGGCAACCAATCATCTTGAGATCCTTACAGAAGTTGGAGGCAAAAAGGCCCCAGTATCGGATATCGTCAATATCTCTTTCTTGTGTGCAATCCTGGTAACAGATGTCGGCTGCGTGCTTGGCCTGAATGTCATAAGAACCCATTTTTACCGGCGTCCCCGCCGCACCCACGGTCCCGTAAGTTTTTCGGGCGCAGAACCGGCAATCTTTCACCAACACTTCTGCCGCATAATCTATTTCCAGAAAGGCAGAATAAGGGGCGCCGTGGTCTTCCAGTTCTCCCTCCACCGTATGGGTCAGCCCCTCGACCATTACATGGGAACGGTTGACAACGATGCCACGCCAGTAGTAGTTATACTTGGCCGGCTCTTGATTGGCGATAGTGACAAAGCGGCCGCCACTTACATGGAGCGGCTTGCTGTCAATGGGATAAGCCACGATAGAGGTAATCTGCTCGTAATCCCAGACAATGGGAGTGTTCTTCGCCACAGATCCGTCACGATTGACAATAAACAGTTCGCTTTTCGCAGTGCCGGAATTGACATTGCCGCCCGAACGGATGTAGACTTTGGTATTGTCGTCGGTCACGCAGACCAGGCTGCGCTCCGGAAGTTTGACACCCAGATTCCCCTGCCCTTTAGCTAGGGTTTCCACCCCTTTGACGGGGAAGCGCTTCTGGGAGGCTTCCACGCGAAATACCGGGCTTTTGCGGTTCTCCACGGCCCGGTCATCAATGATAAAGCGAGCCTTTCCCCAGTCCGTGTCCGTCTTGACGATGGCGGTAAGATTCCTCCCGCCGATATAATAGACGGCATCCTGGCGGGCGCGAACGGGAAGCCCCTGTTCATTGGCCGCCTGGTGGGCCGCGACGATGGCGGGCAGGTCGTCGGTAACGCCGTCTCCCTTGGCGCCATAATCTTCATAGCAAACAAAACGGGGGGTCCCGCCTGCCAGCAGGCAGGCAAAGGAAAGCAAGACAAAGAGAAGAAATCGTTTCATCGTTGCGGACCGTATCCACGGTAAGGTTCTAATAAAGTGATGCTGACACCCGGCGTATACGCGGAAATCGGATTCTCGTGAACTTTGGAAATCACATTGGGATCCGGCACAATCACCGAGCCCGTGGGATGCGCCTGAAGCCAGTTCCTATTGTTGGAAAGGCCGAAAGCGATATTGTTGGCCGAACTCACGCCGGAAGCGTCCTGGGCGGAGCCGTACAGGATAAAGCCATAGGAAGTGCTGTCCAGTTCCGAATCGGCCCAGAAAAGGTTCCAGGACATGGACAACTTCTTCAATTGATAGAACTTGAAGTAGCCGTTGATGCCGGGACAGTTGTAGAAAAGGTTGTATTCCGCCTTCAAGACGGCGTCCCAAGTCTGCGAGGCATCCTGCGCGATATTCTGGTTATATTGGAACACCTGGATGGGCAGCGGGGAAGAAGCATAGACTTCGTTGTTGGAGAATATCAATTCCTTATACAGATGCAGGGCTGTCGTATTGGAGAAATTGAAAAGTTGGAGACTTTCCGCGCCGGCAATGTCGAAGAAGCAGTTGCGGACAATCAGGCTTTGGATGCCCGTGGCGAACGAACTGGCATACAGCATCGTCACTCCCAGATGCAGGAAGCGGCAGTCTTCGATATGCCAGCGGGTGAAGGTCTCGGTGGTCGCGCCGGCGTTGTTGTTGCAAAAATACTTTGTATTGACCGACATATCTACTGCCAGATTCTTCATGACCAGCTTGCCGCTTCCGAGGGTAAAGTACGAAGACGCGGAAAGACGCAGGGGCGCTTTCTTGTCCGAGTGGCGGCCGATCAGCACCACATCGCCGGCAATCACGCAGGCGGACGCCAGGTCAAAGTAGTCGCTTTCCGTCGCCACATCCAGGAAGAACACGCCGGATTTTTGGTGAAGGTCGCCCTTGATGTCCTTGCCGGGAGCGTCGGCCGTCAGCAGGATGCCTTCGCCGTATTGCGCTTTGTTGTAGGGCACGCCGGCAATCTGGATGTTATCCCCATTCTGCCAGGCGGCATAGTAATCGATGGGCGTATCCGGGCCGGGATCCGGACCGGGGCCGGGGCCGGGCTCGTCGTCAAGGCTCACCTGAAGTTTGGCCAAAGCGGCGGCGCCGGCGGCCGACAGGGCAAGGATGCTCACATCGGACGCCGTGCTGGCCAGCGTGGCCCTCGTAGAAACGGGAGCGGTCACGGAAAGGGTGTTGTCCGTCAGAGACGCCTTCCAGCCGGCAGGAGCCGTCACGAAGGTCTGCGTCACTTTCGACATGCTGACGTCGAATTGACGGGTCTGGCCGGATTCGAATATCTGCAACTGCTCCGAGCCGGCAATCGTGCAGTAGAAGTCGGCCACGATGGGAATTCGCAAGGTGGTATTGTCCTTCAGAACAACTACCAGGCTGCCGCTTTCAAAGTTGACGGAATTGAAATAAGGGTCCTGCGCCGGAGCAGAGCCATCGGGAAGGGCGCTGACCGGCTGTCCGGCGGAATCCAGCACCTCCGAGTAATTGGCGCCCTTGTCGTAACTGACAGTCCAGTTGCCGGCGGCGTTGACGGAGAAAAGCGGGGTGATGCCATCCGTTCCCATCGCCTTCACTTTCTGTCCGTTGTGCAGGACATAGGCGGGACCTTCGCCAAAATCAATCATCCAGTAGCCATCGGCGTCGATGGTCATGACCGGAATGACCGCTTCCGCATCCTTGCCTTGGACAAGGGTGATTACTTTCCCGTTGTTCAGAGTAATGGTCCAGACGCCGTTCTCCTCCTCGGCGGAACGAATGGTGCTGGCCTGCATCAGAGCGGAAGTCGCAGCCACATTCTGATTCAGCGCCTTGATTTGGTTTTCAAGAGCCGACACGCGACCTTCCAGAGCGTCGAGCCGGGTGTTGATATCATCCAAGTTCGTACAGGCTCCGACAAGAAAGAGGGAAAGGCAAGCAAGTGACAGAATTCTGATTCTCATATCGTTATACTATTTAATTTCATTCAGCCAGGCGGGCACGTAGCCTAGGCGTTGTTTGATTTGGGCTTCAAAAAGAGATTCCGGGTCCACTCGCGTGCCGTGGGCCTCGTCAACCAGCGTTTGCGAGGGAACAAACTGGCAGGCTTCGCCATAGAATCCCACAATGATGGGAGGAAGGAACTTCCATCCCGCGCTGGAACCGGCCCACCAGTTCCACGAACCTGCGAAAGGCGTTGTGGAATTGAAATTCCAGATGACCAGATCGCTCAAGTGGTTGGGCAATTGGGCCGTGTCTCCTCCCTGCCTGTACTGGACCCATCCGCCGGAACAGGCGTCAATCAGCGTGGCGCGCGGCTGCGTAGCGTGCGACTCGAAGCAACTGTCCGAGCCCCAGACATTGCGCCACAAGACCGTTCCCATCGCGGGTTTGGACACGCCCACCGCATGGAACTGCCCCGCGCCGTTTACTTTGGCCCCGGTGGATGCCAGCGGTCCGTCGCTGTGGTCCCAGACCTTACCGATGAAAACGCGGGAAGAACCCTGGCTGCGAATCGCCGAATGGCCCCGGTTCCCGTCAATCTCGACGTCATAGACCGTCACATTGGCAGAATTCACGATGCTGCACGCTTCGCTGACCGAAGTGAAACGGACGCGCCGCAGCCATCCGTTGGTCACGCGGGTCATCGAAAGCAATCGATAGCCGCTGTCGTCGGACCAGGAGCCGTGGTGCTTGAAGTCGGCCTTGGCGTTGCCCTTGAAAGTCAGGTCTTCGACACCGACCCGCTCATAGTGCGGATATTTCTGGATGGTCCAGCCATACTGGGCCTCCACCTTATGCATAATGGGCTCCACAAAGGAGATGCTGTCGGCCGAGACCGCCTTTACCTGATGGAAATCGGTCACCTGCACTCCCGTTTGGACGATGTCGGTCATAAAGGACTCCGCCGTATAGGGAACGAGTTCGGAAGCTACGAAAGCGGGATTGTTGTTGGTCACCTTCAGGCAGACCCAATCCCCTACCACGATACCTGAGGTAGAAGCCACTTTTACGCCGAAACTCCCTTTGGCAGCATCGGCCGTGACGGGAGTCAGTTCCGACAGTCCGTTGAAATGCTTGAACTCCAGCATCACCGGACCGCTCCACAGTTCTTCGCTGTCCGGCAAATTGGGATCCCGCATCAACAGGGTGGTCTTGTCCACGCCGGCTCCCTTCAGGACAATGGAACCCGCCCGGATGAAGATGGGCTTGCTCTTACCGTCCACATTGTCGGCCGAGGTATGGAGAATATACTCTCCTTCGGGGAAATAGAGCACGGCGCGGGCGTCGGGATTCTGGACATTGCCTTCCCCTATGGCCGCCTGATAGGCGTTGAGAAAAGCCTGCCGGTCCGATTTGCCGTCGTTCGGAACGGCGCCATATTGGGTGACGTCATAGACAGCATAGCCCAGGGAAAGGCCGTCGGGCGGAACGTTTTCTCCGTGATTGTAACCCGCATAAGAAAAGTCCGGCAGCACATTGTCCTCATTCTGGTCCAACCAGTCGTCCCAGGTTTTCACGCCGGTTTTTCCGTCCTTGTTTGTAGAAAGTTTGAAAGTCAACTCCATTTTCCGCAACCAGCCCTTGCTGGAAACCAGAACGATTTCCACGTCGCACACATCGCCTTGATGGCCGGAAGCCGGGGCGGTGATGGAGAAATCGTTGGCGGTGATTTGCGCAGTCCATCCTTCCGTGGCGCGAATGAGGGCGCTGGCGACATCCGAGCGGTCGAGTTCATACGAGAGCGTCTTGCCGGTCTCGACGAAATGCCCCGGAGCATATCCCCTCAGGTTCAGGTAAAAACTCTCAACCACCGGGACTACCACTTCGCGCCCGTCCAGCAAGGTGAGGGTCATCGCCGAGCGCTCGGCATCGTAAACGACATCCTGGAAGACCGAATTCTTTCCGCTTACCTGCCTGCCGTCCACGGCGCTGATGGGGTGGCCGCTGGCATTCAAGATATTCTGATAGGTGATTTCCCCGTCCAGCGAGACTTGCCAGTATCCTTCCTCTGAAATGCGAATCTGGGGGCAAACGCCATCGTGGTCAAGCGCTTTGTCCGCCCCATAAACCGAGTCGAAGGTTCTGCCGCCGTCCATCGACACCACCCATTCTCCGTTTTCGTCGATCATCAGAAGCGGCACGACGCTCAGGCCGCTTGAAGCGAAGGTGACCTTGACGGTCGTGCCGTCGCTCAACTCCAGCCAATACGCGCTGGTAGACTCCTTGAAGGAAAGAATCCGGATGTCATCCCCTCTGAGGAACTTGCCGATGGCGACGGCGTTGTTGTTGGCCAGCGCCACGTCCTCTTCCTGCAGGGTGATTCGCCGGGAGAGTTGGTCCAGACGATTTTCCACCTCGGCGATGCGGGAACAGGCGGCCAGGACGGCGAACAAGATAAAACTTATGAAACAATATCTTCGCATATTACCACTTTTCAATGATTGACAAATCGATAGACTGCTCGGATTGGCTGAACCCATACGCATTATGGTCTATACAGACAAAGGTGACCGTATAGTTTCCGGGATTCGAATAAATGTATTCATATCCAGACATATAATTCTGCAGATTCTTGATGGCAACACCTTTGTCGTTATGCACCTTGTTCAAGGCGGACGGAGTAGTGATGATCCAAGCGTCCAGGGCATAACTCAATTCGTCGGCGGCCACGCCCCGGCAAGTAATTTCTTCCTCCCCGTCAAAATTGACAGAACCCGTACCCCCATTCTTGTAATAGGGGGCCAATTGCTCGTTCATCGTCACCACCAGCGGTTCCAAGTCGGTCAAATGGAAGGATTCGCCGGCCGGAAATCCTTCGATGTCAAGCATCAGTTCACCCTTGATTTTGTAGGTGCGCTGGGCCGTTGCGCCCGCTGCGGGATGCCAGTGAATGGCCAGCGAGAAATGATCCTTGTAGGCGCCCAGGTCTATTGTTTGCGTTGCAGAGCCCTTGGAACTGGCGTTGTCGTCGTATCCGATTCTTGTCCAGCCCTGCATCCCGGAATCAATCATCTGCTGGATGGTCGCGCGGTCGGCGGCGCCATTGCGTCCGTCAAGCCCGTTGAAACTGTTGGAAACATACACGTCCAGCCCTCCTTTTACGCCCCACTCGTGCGAATATTCCACGCTCAAAGCAGCGGACTTCACCCAAGCCATGGGAACGGAATGCCAGTCTTTATAAACATAGCAGGAACCGGACTCTCCGCTATAGAAAAGAATATTGTCGGCGTGGCCTTTCATCAGGAAGCGAACGGGGTCGCCGGCAAAATAGGTATTGGACGGATCCAGGGTGACGGTGCACGACACCGGCTCCGCTATCTTGTGGGAACAGGCAACGGCGAACAAGACGGCCGCGGTCAGTAGGAAAAATCGAGTTTTCATACGCATCTACCAAAGGGGGTTCTGTTCTAAAAGATTATTGACGCCCAGTTCAATGGAGGGAACGGGAAGATAGACGTGGCGTTCGCTGACAGCCGCGCCAATGGCGGCCGCATAGTCGGCTTTACCCGCCTTGGACCAACGTTCATCCGCCGTCCAGTCTGCATATTGATGCATAGACTCGACAAAGATGCCCCAACGGATCAGGTCCCACTTGCGAAGGCTCTCGAAGCAAAGTTCGCGTCCCCTTTCATTGCGGACCAACGTTCGGAAAGAAGCCTGGTCGTACTGGTCGAAGTCCAAGGTCTTAATCCCGGCCCGGTCACGAACTGCCTTCACGCAGGCATAGGCTTCCTCCGAGGGCCGTCCCTCGTATTCATTGGCTGCCTCTGCATACATCAAGAGAACGTCGGCATAACGGAGGATGGGATAATTGACGGTGGTGTTCTGAATCTTCGCGTCCTTGACCCCTTCGTACTCCACCTCGCGGCGGAACTTCCCGCAGTTGCGGATGGCGGGGGCGCTCAAGGGGTCCGCTGTGGTGGAAACACCGCTATAAGAATAGGGCGTCTTGTCGATGGAAGGCCGGCAAGTGCCGGTACCCGTGGTGCCGTAAGGGGGCAGGGTCGAACTCCCCGCATAGTTGTAGGGAGGCATATTCCACTGCTGCCGGAGGTCGCTGACATAGGCCAGCTGGTCTTCTTCGGGCGTACGATCCAGCGTCCAATACAAATCCCAGAGTTTCAGGGAGCCGTCATACATTCCATAAGCGTAGTTGCACTTGAAGGAGGTATAGTCGGAACTTCCTGTGGACTGCAGCCCAATCACATTGCCAATGCGGCCGTTGCTCCAGTACGAGGCGCTGGAACGGTCTCCCAAGAATTCCGCCTCCCACATCGATTCATGGTAGTCGGTGTCGTACAAGTCTTCAATCATATTGATGAAGATTTGGCTATAGGAAGGATTCAATCGGTAGGTTCCGGTTTCAATGACAGCCTTGGCATAATTGCGGGCCTGCATCCAGAAGGCCGCCTTGTCCCCTCCTTGCACGCTTTCTCCCGCCAGGAACAGGAACACCCTGGCCAAGATGCCCTGGGCGACGGCCCGGTTGACGCGGGAAGGCAGTTGGGCGGGCTCGAGCGAAAGTTTCGCCAGACAGGCCTCCATTTCGCGTGTGCACCAGGTCAGCACATCATACTGAGGCGTAGTGGCGCACATAACACCGTCGTGCGAAGTCACTTCCTTGTCCCGGAGCGGCACATCGCCCCAAGCCTGGGCCAACAGGAAATGGTAGTAGGCCCGCAGGAAACGGGCCTCGGCATAGAGGCTTCCGTCCGGGTCATAGGGTGAACCGGATATGGCCTCCATAAAGGCGTTGGCATTGCGGATGCCCTGGTACAAGCGCACCCAAGTATCGTAGATATAACTGTTGCCTGAATCGAACTTATACTGTTCCAAAACAGCCGTAGAAGAGGCCGGGCGATTGTAGTAGCACAAGTCGTCGGTATTGGAAATCTTCAGCGAATAGGTGTTTCCATACACCGCTTCGTGGCTCATCGTACCATAGACTCCGGCCAGACCGTACTTGGCCTCTGCGTCATTTTTATAGAAAGTCTCCTTGCTGATAATCTGGGGCTCGACATCGAGAAATTTGCAAGCCGTCAGGCTCAAAAGAGCAAATAACAACAACTTTTTCATAGCGTTCCCCATTTAAAAAGTAATATTGATGCCGCCAGAAAAGCCGATGGCGCGGGCGTAAGCCGACCAGTCAAAGCCCGGGGTCAGTACCGAATTGCGGGTGGACACCTCCGGATCCGGACCGGAATACCGGGTGATGGTGAAGAGGTTTTCTCCGGAAATATAGACGCGCAGGTTGCTGGCCCGTATGTGACGCAGGATGCGGGCGGGCAGGGAATAACCCAGCGTAATGTTTTTCATCCGCAGGAAGGAACCATCCTCCACCACGCGGGAAGAATAGACATCCATTCCGCTGGCCGCCACCCGGGGAATATCCGAGTCGGGATTGGTCTGCGCATCAAAACGATTCTGATAGGAACGGAACTGGTTGAGGTTGGAGCGGGAACCATTTTCAAAGATGAGACGGTTGGCGTTGAGCACATTCTGGCCGTAACTCCAAGCAAAGAAGAAAGAGAAGTCTAAGCCCTTCCAAGTGAGGTTGCTTCCGAAACCGCCGGTGTGCAACGGCTGGCCGCAGCCGATGATGGTACGGTCGTTCTCGTTGACTTCGCCATCC
>CAMJRT010000036.1 GCA_946408295.1 uncultured Bacteroidales bacterium | reverse complement strand
GAAGCGGCCAACACCGCCGTCACCATCACCCCGGACCGGGAAACCATGTACCGCAACCCGTTCAGCGGATGGGTTATTTACTCCGGTCTCGGTGACGGCCTTTCCGATAATTTCTGGCAGGAATATGACAATATGAACTCGTCCGTGGGGAAGAAGATAAAGGTGAGCGACTATGCCAACGCCCTTCTGATCCGTTCGTACTGGTCACAGGCCGAACCGGAAGAAAATCTTTACTTCTGGGACGAAAACTGCAACACCAAGCCGGCCCAACGTTTCCGGATGCTCCGCGAGGGCGCCCGGGAGCGCGGACTGAAACTGATATTCCAGCTTCGTGCAGACAGCCGCGACCTTCACGTGAACGCCTGTCCGGAGTATGTGCGTACCAAGGGAGCCGCGGGATTCGAATCCACCACCGGCTCGACCAGGGTGTGGACGCCCTATCCCGATGATCCCGTTTTTCAGCAGTGCTACGAGAAGTTCCTTCGCGCTTTTGCCGCGGAATTCAACAATCCCGACGAAGTGGACTGGATGGGCTCCTGGGGCATCGGCCTTTGGGGGGAATACCACACTTGTAAGTACTCCACCGGTGATGAGACGCCGCGTGAGCCCGTTTTTGACTTTTTCACGGACCTCTTCCTGGAGATTTTCGACAAAGTGCCGGTGTGCATCAATTTCCACAAATCAATCGGTACGGGAAGCGGAGACAAGACTGATCCGGACAGCCAACGCCTGGTTCAGAAAGGCATTGACAAGGGCCTTTGCCTCACCAGCGGCGCTTTTGGCATGCACGCCTACTACGGGACTTGGGAAAAGAGTTTCATCCATGTCCAGAAATGGAAGGTTCCCATTCACGCCGAAGGGGGCTGGGTAAGGGCTTCCCATACTACCGCAGCCATCAACAACGATGGTTATGCCGATTGGGCCGAAGTCCGCCGCGGTGAGTTTGCCGACGCCCGCGACGCCTGCGCCAACACCATGGACTTCCGCTACAATTCCAACGTGGCGATGAGCGAGACCTGGTCCTGGTTCAATGAAGCCTACGATCTTGTGCAGGAAGCCATCCGTACCCAGTTCTACCGCCTGTATCCCGACAGGATCGCCTTGCCGGAAAATGTGAAGGCCGGCGATCCGGTCAGTATCAATCACCGTTGGAACAATCTGGGCTGGGCCTACTGTCCCACCAACATCAAACCCTTCAAAAACAGGTTCCGCCTGGCTTTCGCCCTGCTGGACCCGTCAACGGAAAAGCCGGTTCACATTTTCTATGACGATGCGGCCAAGCCCTGCGACTGGACCCGTGGAACACCCAAGAGTTATAACTATACGACCAGCCTTTCCGGCGTGAAAGCCGGCCGCTATGAATGGGGCGTAGCCATCCTGGACGTGTCCAAAGAAACCCCGGTCCCCGGAATTCAAATCGCAGCCAAACGCACAAAGACGGTTGATGGCTGGGTAAAACTGATAGCCGTGAATGTAGAATGAAAAGAATCGCCTTTTTAACGCTGACACTGTGTCTGGCCGCGATGAACGTCCAGGCACAGGTTGCCATTTCAGACAGCGATAAGCAACGTGCCCGTGCGCTTGTAGAGCAAATGACCCTGGATGAGAAAATCGACCTTATCGCCGGAGCCAGATCCTTCTATACCCATGCCATCCCACGTCTGGGCATTCCTGAAATCCGGATGGCGGACGGCCCCCAGGGAATACGGAACAATACCGTCAGCACACTTTTTCCCTGCGGCATCCTGACGGCCTCCACTTGGAACAGGGATCTCGCCCGTTCTCTGGGCAATTCCCTGGCCAGGGATGCAAAGGCAAGGGGTGTAAGCATTTTGCTTGGGCCCGGAGTGAATATTTACCGGGCGCCGCTGTGCGGAAGAAATTTTGAATATTTCGGAGAAGATCCGTATCTTGCCGGCGAAACGGCCGTGCAGTATATCCTCGGCGTTCAGGAAAAAGGCGTGATGGCCACCGTCAAACATTTTGCCGCCAATAACCAGGAACGCTCCCGCCATCGTATGAGTTCCGACGTGGACGAGCGCACCCTACAGGAAATCTATTTTCCGGCATTCCGTAAAGCCGTCCAGGAAGCCGGCGTAGGTGCCGTGATGGACAGTTACAATCTGGTGAACAGCGTCCATTCTACCGAAAACCGCCATCTGAACATCGACATCCTGCGCAAGCAGTGGGGATTTGAAGGGATCATCATGTCGGACTGGACTTCCGTTTACAGCACTTTCGGTGCGCTGGAAGGAGGACTGGATTTAGAGTGTCCAAAAGGCGTTTTCTTTACCCGTGAAAAGATCAAGCCTTTGCTGGAAAAAGGAGTCGTCAGTGAGACGCTGATTGATGAAAAAGTGCAGCATATCCTGCAAACCTTCATTGCTTTCGGTTTTTTTGATACGCCCAGAAAAGACATTTCGATACCGGAAGACGATCCCACCTCCCGCGAAACAGCCCTCAACATCGCCCGGGAGGGAATGGTGTTGCTGAAGAATGAAGGCGCCCTTCCCCTTGCCCACAAGTCAAAAGTGCTGGTGATGGGCCCCAACGCCAACCGTATCCCCACGGGAGGCGGCAGCGGATTCGTGACGCCGTTTTCGACGGTCTCCATAGCCGAAGGCCTGACGAGGGAACTGGGAAAGAAACGCGTCAGCATCCTTTCCGACGAGATGCTCTTCGCCTCCATTCTGGGCGAAGTGCAAAGCGGCAACAAACCGGGTTTTCTGGCCCGGTATTATCTGGGAGAACGTTTGGAAGGCAATCCGTTACAAGAAACGATGGAAGCGGATCCCAGCCACCGCTGGGGCTACGGTTCCCCGATGAAGGAACTCCCCAATGACGGATTTTCGGTCCGTTGGGAGGGACGCTACCGCCCGAGGCGCGACGGCTTGCTGCGTTTCGTGCTCTCCGGTGACGACGGCTACCGTCTTTTCGTCAACGGTAAACAACTCGCGGGCGACTGGGGCAACCACGCACTCAGCACCCGCACAGCATTTCTGCCTGTCGAGGCGGAAAAAGACTATGACCTCCGCTTCGAATTTTTCGAACACGCGGGAGAAGCGACAGTCGGCTTCGAAGCCGGCATATTGGATGAGAGTCTGCTGCAGATAGCCCTTGCCGCCTGTACCGACATCGTCTATTGTGCCGGATTCAGCAGCGATATCGAAGGTGAGGGCTTCGACAGACCCTTTGAACTGCCGGACAGCCAGCTGGACATGCTCTCTCGCCTGAAAGACAAACGCCTCACCGTGCTCGTCAATGCCGGCGGCGGCGTAGATTTTTCCGGATGGTCGGAACACGCGGATGCCATCGTGATGGCCTGGTATCCCGGTCAGGAGGGCGGAACCGCCGCCGCGGAACTGTTGTCCGGCCGTATTTCCCCCAGCGGGAAACTCCCCATATCCATCGAAAGGAAATGGGAGGATAATCCGGTACACGACAGTTATTTTGATGATTCGGGCCGTAACCGCACCACTTATTCCGAAGGTTTGTATGTGGGATACCGGGGATACGACCGCAGCGGGATTTCTCCGATGTTTCCTTTCGGATTCGGACTCAGTTACACACAGTTCCAATACTCCCGCCTCAAGGCGGTCCGGGCTGCAGACGGAATCGAAGTCAGTTTTGACGTAAGCAATACTGGCAAAGTGGACGCAATGGAGACGGCCCAGGTCTATATCCACGATGTGAAAAGCAGCGTCCATCGTCCGTACAAAGAACTCAAGGGCTTCGAAAAGAAGATGATCCGCCGCGGACAGACCGTACAATATACCGTAAAATTGGGTATGGATGCCTTTTCATTTTATGATACGGTGTCAGGAAACTTCAAACTGGAACCCGGTGAATTTGAAATTCTCGTGGGACCTTCCTCCCTCGATCTACCCCTAAAAACTGCCATTGTATTATGAAAAAGACGATGATTCTGGCCATACTGCTGACAACCGGCATCTGCGTCCGGGCGGCAGGGGTTTTTGTAGAATGTGAGCACTTTGATGACAAAGGCGGCTGGGTCGTGGACCAACAGTTTATCGACGAGATGGGCTCATCCTATCTCCTCGCACACGGACTTGGACGTCCGGTTCCGGACGCAAGCACAAAAGTGCAGATTCCCGAAAACGGGCTTTACACGATATGGGCGAGAACCTACAACTGGACTTCTCCATGGTCTGACAAACCCGGTCCGGGCCGATTCCGGATCAAGTTGGACGGCAAGAAGCTGAAAGCCGAGCTGGGCGCAAACGGGAACCGCTGGGAATGGCAGAAAGCCGGACAAATCCGTCTGAAGGCCGGGTCCGTTCTGCTGTCCCTACAAGACCTGACGGGTTTCGAAGGGCGATGCGATGCAGTCTATCTGACATCGGACGGCGATATTCCTCCCGCAGAGACGCTCTCCTGGCGCAGGGAGCAACTCGGCTTCGGAAATGCTCCCCAGAAAGCGGCGAAATATGATTTTATCGTCGTTGGAGGAGGAATATCCGGCATGTGCGCAGCCGTTGCTGCCGCCCGACAGGGACTGAAAGTGGCGCTGGTGCACGACCGTCCTGTCCTGGGAGGGAACAACAGTTCAGAAGTCCGTGTTCATCTGGGCGGAACCATCGAAGTGGGACTGTACCCGGCATTGGGACGTATGCAGCGGGAATTCGGCCATAGCCGGTCGGGTAACGCCAAACCGGCAGAGTACTACGAGGACGAAAAGAAACAACAATGGCTCGAATCTGTCCCGGGTCTTACCCTTTATACGAAGTGCCGTGCCGTTGCGGTGAAGACGGACGGCGCAAAAATTTCTTCCATCGTCATACGGGACATCGAAACTTCCGAAGAGACGTTGCTGGACGCCCCTCTCTTCGCGGACTGCACCGGAGACGGGACGATAGGATTCCTTGCCGGTGCCGATTACAGATATGGCCGCGAGGGTAAAGCCGAATTTGGAGAATCGCTGGCTCCGGACGAAGCCGACAATTTTGTTCTGGGCGCCTCGGTGCAGTGGTATTCCAGGAAAACGGCAAAGAACACGAAATTTCCCGTGTTTGAATACGGGCTGAATTTCGACGAAGGCTGCGTACAGAAAGTCACGATGGGAGAATGGACCTGGGAAACGGGTATGCTTCACGACATGACATCGGAATTCGAATACATCAGAGATTATGGGCTGATGGTCATCTATTCCAATTGGAGCTACCTCAAGAACCGTCTCGGAGCCTATCCCGACCGGGAATTGGATTGGGTGGCCTATATCTCCGGAAAACGCGAGTCCCGCCGCCTGATGGGCGACTACATCTATAAGCAGGATGACATCGAAAAGAATGTTTTTCACGAAGACGCTACCTTCTCCACGACCTGGAGCATCGACCTTCATTTCCCGGACCCGGAGATTACAAAGTATTTTCCCGGTGAAGAATTCAAGACAAGGACCGTCCACAACCGCATATACCCATCAGCTGTACCCTACCGCTGTCTCTATTCCCGCAATGTGGACAATCTTTTTATGGCGGGCCGGAACATTTCTGTCACCCACGTGGCGCTCGGTACTACCCGGGTGATGCGCACCTGCGGAATGGCCGGCGAGGTCGTCGGTCTTGCCGCATCGGTCTGCAAGACACACGATGCTACCCCAAGAGAGGTTTACCGTTACCATTTCGCCGAACTGAAAACCCTTATGGAAAAAGGTGCGGCACTGGATGAAGCGCTTCCCGACAATCAACGCTTCAATATACAGCCTTCGCTGGCGCATCCCCGTCTGTTAAGTCCCGACAAGAAATGAGAAAGACATTCCTGATTTTTTTCCTGACATTCCTGAGAATTTCCGCCTATGCACAGGCAGAGAATTGTTATGCCGTCATGGAAGGGGATACCCTTCGTATCGGCAACAGACTCATCGAGCGCAGTTTCGTCTGGAATGAAGGAGCGTTGGAAACATGGGCCCTCTGTCACAAGGAAGGGCCTTTCACCTTCAGGACCCGGAGTATCAGTCCTGATTTCCGAATGGGAAAGGGAGATGTCGCCGGGGGACGGATGGAACAGACCCGTATCCCCGGGACTGCACATCATCCTGCGTATCTGCTGGTCCGGGTGCAGTACAGACAGGGAGAACTGGAATTGAAGCGCGAATACCGTCTTTATGAAGATGTACCGGCCATCGGTTGCAACACCTGGGTGCGCGGCCGATTCAGCGGGAAACTGGAGGATGTCCGGATGAATGCCGCCGACAGGAAAAACATAGAATCCTCTTCCGATATGGTGTCGAAAGCCGTATCAGGAATCGTACTGGATCAACTCTGTTTTCCGGGTGCCCACTGGCACGGAAAGGCGGTACGTTTCCGCGACGTGACGGACTGGAACAACAATCTGGTCGTCGAAGAAGACTTTATCGCCTATCGAAAACTCACTTATAAAGGAAACTTGCTCTTTGTGCGGGACGGAGTATCCGGAAACGGCTTCTTCTTCCTGAAAGAAGCACCTTGCTCCGAAGTGCAGACCGGCCATCCGTCCGGTGATTTTACCGCCGACTTCGGGCGATTCCAGGTCATCGGTGCCGGTATCGCCCCGGACGATGTGAAAAAAGAAGAATGGACCCGGCTGTATGGCTGTGTCACCGGCGTCTTCGGACCGGGCGAACAGTCGGCGCTGACGGCCCTGCGTCAATGGCAAAAGAGCATCCGCTTCAGTGAAGATATGGTGATGATGAATACCTGGGGTGACCGCGGCCAGGACTCCAAGATCAACGAAGATTTCTGTTTACGGGAGCTGGAACGAGCCGCAAGGCTGGGAATCAGTGTCTTCCAGATAGACGATGGTTGGCAAAGCGGAAAAAGTCCGAACTCCAAGGTTGCGAAAGGCTCTTTCCGCAACATCTGGAACAACCCCTGCTATTGGATTCCGGATACGGTCAAATTTCCCCGGGGACTAACTCCCGTGGTGGAACGAGGGAAAGAACTGGGCGTAGAAATCGGCCTCTGGTTCAATCCCAGCGTACAGAACAGTTTTGCCGACTGGCAGAAAGATGCTGAAGCCATCATCGGCCTGTACCGGAAATATGGGATACGGATTTTCAAGATCGACGGGCTGCAGATTCCCGACAAAACAGCCGATAAGAATCTCCGCCGCCTGTTCGACTGCGTACAAACGGAGACCGGGGGAGCCGTTGTCTTTAATCTGGATGCAACGGCAGGACGCAGGCCGGGATATCATTATTTTGGAGAATACGGTAACATTTTCCTTGAAAATCGTTACACGGACTGGGGTAATTATTATCCATACCAAACGCTGAGAAACCTGTGGATGTTGAGCCGGTATGTTCCGGCCGAGAAACTGCAGACAGAGTTTCTCAACAAATGGCGGAATACCGACAAATACCCGGAGAAAGATCCTTTTGCCCCCTCCAACTACCCTTTCCCCTATCTTGCCGCCCTTTCCTTCGCCGGACAACCTCTCGCCTGGATGGAAGCCTCCAATCTCCCGGAAGAGGCCTTCAGTCTCGGAAAGTTGATACGTGACTACCGAAAAATCGCCCCCTATTTCCACAAGGGCATCATTCTCCCTATCGGAGAAGAGCCTTCCGGCCGTTCCTGGACCGGATTCCAGTCCCTTACCGGAGCGAACGAAGGTTATCTGCTTGTGTTTCGCGAGAACACGCCGTCCAGGGATGGATCCATCAAGACCTGGTTGCCCGAAGGGGCTCGTATCCGTCTTGTACCCATACTCGGCAACGGGAAAAAGTTCCGAACAAAAATCGGCAGGGAGGGTCTGTTGAAGGTAGAACTGATGCAAAGTAACAGTTTTGTTCTATATAAATATAAATATGAATATTGATATGAAAATCCGCTTTTTCTTAGCCGCATTGCTCGTTTTATCGCTCGGCCTCCCGGCTTGCAGCAAATCCCAGGCCCAGAATCAGGACGAAATCGTAGAACCGAATCAGACCGAACAACCGGAACAACCGGAACAGCCGGACGGGATACTCCGTATTCTCGCCATCGGCAATAGTTTTTCACAGGATGCGGTCGAACAGTATTTATGGGAACTTTTCGACGCCGGCGGACAGAAAACCATTATCGGGAATCTTTACATCGGAGGGTGCACGCTCGAAACCCACTACAACCATTCCGTCTCCGGTGCTTCCGCGTATGCCTACCGCAAAGTCGTGGACGGCTCGAAGAGCGAATACTCGTCCCAATCCCTTGCTTACGGACTGGAAGACGAAAAATGGGATGTCATTACGCTCCAGCAGGCCAGCGGCAAGTCCGGATTGCCCGCCACGTATGAGCCCTACCTCGGCAACCTGATTACCTTTGTAAAGGGCAAGGCGTCTTCCGCCGCACTCTGGTTCCACCAGACCTGGGCTTATGCAGCCAGTTCCAACCATTCGGAATTTCCCAACTACGACAGTAACCAGTCCACGATGTACGCCGCCATTATGGGCGCGGTGCAAAGCGCTCTTGCCGCCCATACGCAGCTTTCGGGTGCGATTCCGTCCGGAACGGCCATTCAGAACGGCCGCACTTCCTACCTCGGTGACAGTTTCAACCGGGACGGATACCATCTCGAAACCACTTACGGGCGTTTCACGGCCGCCTGCGCCTGGTATGAAACCCTTTCTGGCAAAGACGTGACGCAGAACACCTGGCATCCTGCCAGCATTGACGACAAGGTGGCCGCTCTCTGCAAGGCAGCAGCCCACGCGGCATGCGCCAAACCTTTTGAAGTGACGCCGCTCGTCGATTACCTGACGCCCGTCGTGGAGGATCCGGACTTTACCCGTCCGGTCCGGATCGATTTCGGCGGAGGCTCCAGCGCCACCCCTTCAGGGTGGACAAAAGTGGCTTCCTTCAGTACGGAATCCCCCATTTACCTCAACAACAGCGAAGGAGCCCTTTCCTCCATCAGCATCACGGGGCTTGAAGGCTTTTCCAACACCTTCAACGGCGTGGGCAGCGAGCCGGACAAAAACATATCAGTCGGTGGTGTGGACTATACCAAAGCCGTCTGGTCCGACGGCATCATCGTTTCCGGTGAGAAAGGCAAGGGAGACGTCGGTCCGGCAAAAATCGTCATCTCCGGCTTTGACCCTTCGGCAACCTACGATGTCAGCATCCTTTCAGTACGCTTTAACGGCAGCGCTTCGGCAAGGCTTTGTGAATTCACCCTGTCCGGTTCACCTATGCTATAGCCATGGACTGCCTCCCAATTCTTGTCACCTCTTGCGTCCGCT
>CAMJRT010000035.1 GCA_946408295.1 uncultured Bacteroidales bacterium | reverse complement strand
CCGATGCGAAATCCCATAATAGGAGGTTTCCGCCCGCAAATGCTGATAAGTCAGCGCCGCATCCAGGAAAATGCCGAAACGGCCCTTGTCATCCAGGCCGAACCAGTTGCGATGGAAGACGGAGGCGCTGTAACTGTCGAGACGCAGGCCGATTCCGCTCAGATCCATATTCAAATCCGCCAGGCCCAGGGCGGTCGCGCTGTCGATATTGCCTTTCGCGCCCATATAGGTGAAGCGGAAACCGACGGCCAGGTTGTCTGCGTAGGTATAGGTGAACATCGGAGCGACACGGCCGAAAGAGAAACCGCCGTTGATGCCCGTCAGCAGCATCATCAGATTGCTGTCGCTGCCTTTGGCGCCCAGATATATGCCGTCCAGCCCGAGGCCCCAACTCCCTTTGGCGGAAAAGAGGCGTTTGGGGAAACTGCGCCCGGAGGCTTTGGAGGCGTCCGTACCGATGACTTCGCCCATCTTGATGATTTCCTGCGCGTGGATTGTGAAGGCCATCAGCGCGAAAAAGAGAATGAGTATCGTTTTCTTCATGGCCTTACAAATAATAATACATACCAAAACGCAATGCCAGCAAATCGATCATAAAATGACCGGAATAAGCGTGGTCCGTACCTGTCGCCACCTGGTTGTGCGTTTGTTTTTCCGTGGAATAGTTCAACGAAAGCAGGCCGACCCGCAGATCCATCGCGAAGTGACTGGTAAAAAAGGCCATCACGCCGGCATAAGCCCCGACGGCTCCCTGGAATCCAACGCCGTAAGTCCCTTTCTCATCCACCGCGTGATTGTCCATCATCCGGTGCTGACGGCCGCCCAAGGAAAGTTCCGCATCCGCATAAGCCCCGAAACGCCCCGAACCGAACGGAATGTAGTAGCGGTAGAAGGTAGAGAAAAGGTAACTGTGATTGTCCAGGTAATAGTTCTTGACATTCAGGTCCAGACCCTCCATCGAGAGGCTGGCCGACGCGGCGTTGAAGAAATTGCGCCGGTAGGTGAAGCCGAAACCGAAGCCCATATTATCCCCGATCATATAGCAGAAACGGGGGCTGACGTCAATGTCGTACAGACGGCCGGTGATGCCGCTGACAATGAGGAACTGACGGTTGTCGGAGGTACTGCCCGTAAAACCGACGGTGCCGCCCAGCATCCAGCCGCCCTTGCGCACCATCTTGACCGGATTGTCTTTCAAGACATAGCCCCTGTCGCAGTTCACCTGCGCGGCCAGGGGAAAGGCGACCAGCCAGATTGCCCACAAAAGAAAGATTTTCCTACTCATAGACCAACTCCATTTTGTCAACCCAGAGTTTGCTGCTGTCGCAACCGGTAAAGTAGTCGCCGAGCATACTGGAAGCGCAAGAAATAATGATATGCGTGGGAATCACATTCGTCTTGCTGTAATCCAGGTTGATGGTATATTCCTTCCAGCCTCCGTTGGAGCCTTTCAGGATCAAGTTTCCGTATGCGATGGAGCCTTCCATCGTCTTGTAGTTGTAGAAAGTGGACTTGTCCGTCGTATTGATCTTGACCGGACAATCCTTCGTGCCTCCGTATTTCTTGTAGTCCCAGTTGCCGAGGGCCACATAAACCTGCGCCCAGTCGGGACTGCCCTTCCTGGGATATTCTCCGGTCGAAGGATAGCCGTCCTCGCGGTTGACATTGCCCGTGGAATACTTGAGCCACAACTTCAGTTTGGAAGGACGGGCCGTGAACGGACGGCCGTAATAGACGATACCGCCCTTGGTACCCACCAGGCCACCGAAATAACCGGTGAAGAGGTTGCCCGCCGCAAACTTGATCACCGCCCACTGGGACACCAGGCAAGCCGACTGGCTGCCATCCACACGGTCGCTGCTCGGTTCACAGATGACATAACCCATATCGGCGGAACCGTCGATGCCCATCACCTTGCTGCCGTTGCCGGACCCCCACCAGGCCGTACGGGCAGCCACCTCGGAAGCCGAAGCGTTGTACCACTCTTTGTATTTGCCTACATCGGTCGTATATTCCAGACTGGCGTTGGGCACATTGGGCGCAGAAGCCGTGGTGATTTCCACCGGATTACCGACCACTTCCCCTTTGACCAGCAGGCGATAAGCATATTTTGTAGCCGGCGTGAGTCCGGTCAGTGTGGCGTCGAAAGCGCCCTCCGCATTCTTCGTGGAAGCAACCGCCGTCCAGTTGGACGTTCCGCTCTTGGCGTATTCGAAAGTCACATCCGAAGGAGTGTCATACTCCGCCGCATCCACCTCCGCGTGAACGGTGATACGCCGTGCCCAGATTTCATACTCCTCTGTCGTCGTAATGCCGGTGGCCACCGGTTCGAAAACCACGATGTCGTCAAAAAGCTCTTCGCTGGCATCCAGCACAATGTCGAAGCCGATCCCGATGGAACCGTCCCTGGCGACATATTTGAGCGTCAACTCGTATTTCTTGCCCGCCTCGATGGCCGCAATCGTTCCCGTTTTCGAGAAAGTGGAGCCGTCTTTTTTCAAGACGCCGGCAAAGGACCAGACAATCGCGGCGTCATCCAGCCCGTCCGTCAGGTAGAAGAACTCTTTTCCGGCATCCGAAGCCGACAACACGACGGCCGACGCCGGATACACAGTCCGCCCTTCCCGGGCCTCCCCGATCAAGGAAAGGGTCAGGGAATAGCCGCTTTCAAAATACTGATCCAGGGTTTTGTCAAACAACATACCGGCTATCACATTGCTGCAACCCGCTTCTACGGTCACCCGGGTCGTCCGGTTGCCGGTAATGGTGAATTCCTGGCTGCCGACATAACTTTTCTGCTCGAGTGAAGGGTTGACGGGGCTTTCCTGCACCCTTTCACCGGCCTCCACGTCCACGCGGTAGTCACCGGCGGGCAGATAAATCGTTTCGGGCGCCTCATCATAACGATAGGAGCGCACCAACCCGGAAAAGTCGGCATAATAAATGTTGATGCGCGCACCGGCAAGCAGTTGCTCCGGGGTCAGCGCCGCCTTCGTCCCCTGCCACTCGGGCATTCTGACCGCCAGGGAAAGCGAGCCTGTGCCACCGGTTTCCGGAGCCTCTTTGGCGCAGGAGAGAAGCAGCAGCGCGGCAAACAAAAATACCATTCTTTTCATACGCCTACTCTCCAATCACCATCGTAACGACAATGGTTTTCTTGCATCCTTTCCGGTCCGTCACATTCATATAAAAGGAATGTTTTCCTTCGAAGCCATAAATCGGGCCCTGGGCGGCGCTCAAATTAAAATCCACCCGGGTTTGATCGATCAGGTCGCTCCCGTGCGGGAAGGGCACCACTTCGAAAATGACCCCCGCATCGGCGGAAGGATTGATCAGGTCAAGATCCGCACCGCCGGCCACGGCCAACGCGCTCTGGAAGGCCGGATTGTCGGTCTCGATATGCACGGTGAATTTTTTCACGCCGTTCGGAATGAGGGCCACCAGGCGCAAATCCATTGTCTTCACGGCCGGGTCGGGAACGACGATGTTGCTCAAATCATTGAACATCGTGCAGTCTTCGGCAAAGTCGAGGGTGATGCCGCCGTCCCCTGCGGGCGCTTTCGGGTCGGTCCCGATGACCTCTTCTGCCGGGGCGACCGAATAAGAAAGCAACTCCCCGTCATCCACATAGCCGTTAATTCTTACATCAAAGGTGGCCGTTCCTTCGGGATTGACCATCGGAATCAAAGTAATCTGACGCCACTGGGCCGCTTTGATGCCGGAAAAAGCCTTGGACATTTTGAGGCTCTTGCCACCAATGGCGGCCGTGACGGTCACAATCATCGAAGAAGATTCGGAGGGCAGGGAAAAATAGCCGGCTCTCGTCTCGGGAACAGCCGAACCGCTCACATAACCGATGGGGAAATCCAACGGACTGCCAGCCGTCACTTCGACCTTGGCATTGCCCGGACCCGTCATACTCGCGAGCAGTTGGTCATCGTATTCGATGGTCACTTTACACTGATCCAATTTGCAGGTAATCTGTCCGGGGGAAACGGTCTCCCCCGCTACGACGGTCACGGGAACTTCACCCGCATAGACGGGACAATCAAATCCGGCGACCGGAACCGACTCGGCCGTACGGGCCACTACGGAATAATTGCCGGCCATCAGATTCAGCGCCTTTCCTTGCGCCTTGAGGGCGGAAAGCGACAGATTTTCCAGCAAGGTTCCTTGGAGATCGGCCACGGCATCCCCGTCTTCATTGAGCACGGAAATATAATACTCGGACGGAGCTGGAGAACCCTTGGTGTTGAGTTCTTCGCTGAGTTCCGGTGCCAGGCCGCCCAGGAAAAGGCCGCCCTGACGGCTGTACCGTCCGTCCATATTCTCGTTACAGGATGACAGCAGCAACGCCGCCGCCGCGAAGAAAATGATCCATTTATTATTCATACATATCTTCCTCCAAAGAAATCTTATCTACTTGGTCATTGAAAAGAATGCTGATGGACACGCCGCCGACCGTTTCGGCCCCCAGTTGCAGGGTATAGCAGGTCGCGCCCGCAATGCCCTCGTTATAGTCCGCCTCTATCGGGTACACTTTGCCGCTTTCCCGGGCGGTAACCGTGCCCCGGATGCCGAAGCGGTAGGCCTCGATGAAGACGGGACGCGTCTCATCGGCGGGATAGGGAATGGTCGTCCCGTTCCCCGTCACGAAAGTCAGGCTGCAATCTTGGAAATAATGGTCGAACATCTCCGTGCGGGCCACTTTGACCATCGTATTGGCCAATCGGGCGGTGAGTACGACTTCGTGGGCCCGGTCCGCCACAATGTCCACTTCTTCCAAGGCGCTGAACCAGGGTTTTTCAAAGCCCTCTTCTCCTTCATTGCCATAAACGGCGGAAACCGTATAGTGTCCCTCGACGAGGGCGATTTCCCCGGTCCACTCCGACACTTTGCCGGACCAATAGACCTGACCGCCCGCATTCCTGATGGTCAGTAGGAAATCAGCCGCCGCCGGGGGCGTGACGCCATAGTCCGCCAGCGTCCCCTTGACCGTTTCATCCACCCAATCGACGGAAGAAAGCGACAGATGCAAGCTTCCTGTGCCGGGCGCCGGAGCCTGTTTGGAACAGGCCAGGACCAGCGTCAGGAGCAAAAAGATGCGGTATACCGTTTTCAAGGTTTTCATCGTCATTGAAAATTATTGTTCTTTGTTGACCACCACACTGACATTGTCCAGATAGAGCCAGTCGGTATTGGAACTTCCAAAATCGCTCTTTTCATCGATTTCCGTACGCCAACTGATACGCAGGATGCTGGTGACGGGCGCCGTGAAGACAAAAGTCTTGGAATTGGAGGTCGCCGCATACCCGCCTTCACCGTCACAATCAGAGGCACTGATATGGAACTTACAGCTTTCCGGATAACTTCCCGCCGTCGAATTACTCTGATAATTGGATGTCGTCGTAATATATCCCACATTGACGGTTTGTCCGAGGGCACTGCCAAGCAGGGTCGTATAACTGCCGCCGGAGCCATAGTCGAAGGTCAGTTGCAGTTTGACCGACTTTTTGATCTTGCAGGAGAGCGGGGCGGATTCCATACGGGCATCGTACTCCTTGTGAATCCCCAGACCGCCTTCCCGGCGACAGGCGATGCGCACGCCCACGCCTGCTTTGCCGCCCACACGGGCGCCGGCCCAGCCATTGAGGAAGGTCACAGGATCCTTGGCTCCCACGCTGGAAGTGACGAAAGCGTCGTTGGAACTGAAATCACCCACGGTCGAGAAATCTTCCAGCAGCAGCGGGGCCACGTCCAGATTGATGGTGGCGCTGGAGGCGCCGGAAAGATTGGCCATCTTGACTGTCTGGGTACAGGTCAGGTGTTCGGATTCGAAGGTCACCGTCACGCTCTTGGTACTGAGCGTGCGGAATGCGGAAGCATCCTCGTATTCAATCAGGAAAGACTCGCCGGGGAGTATGCTGCTGCCCGGAGAAATCGTATAGGTATTGCCCAGATTGTCACCCCATTTGCAACCGGAAGGAGCCGTCAGCGTAATGGACTGGACGGGCTCTCCGATGGGGTTGGAGCGGAAATGGATGAAAATACGGCGGTACTCGCGCAGGCGGTTCGGCGTCAGTTTGACGGAGGTGGCGTGCGCTGCCCGCATATTCCTTCCGCCCAGCGGGATATCGTCCACAATGGCCAGTTTGCTCTGGCTGTAGAGCCGGGCGGAGAAAGAATCGTCCGGCCCCCACTGACGCGGGAAAATCGTAGCGAAAGCATACTGACGCTCGGTACCGGCGGAAGCCGCGAGTTTCTGGTCGAGCACCAGATTCAACTGGGTACTGCCATCCTGCAGGGTCTGCTCCGAAGAAGGATAAACGCCCGGTTCGGCAGCGACGGGAAGAGAGGAACGCAAGGTACCGGTCACCGCGGAGGGAAACACCAACTCGATTTTTTCCACTTTCTCTCCCCCAAGCAACTGATTGTCATCCTGCAAGTAAAAACGCAAGAGGTGCAGTTGCTGACTCATCTGCAAGGCGAATGGCTCCGCCTGGGCATATTCTTCCCGGGGTTTGAGCGGACCGGCCTGGACGCAATCGGAGAACATAACCCCCGCACCTTTGCCGTTTTGCTCTTTCGGAATGGAGAAATAGACATAATCACCCTGGACTTGGGAGGGAAGGGGCGAAGCGGCCCAATACATATAGGACCCCTCCGCCATCGGGGTTTTCAGCGTAGAAGAGAAAAAGGCTCTCCCGTCGGAACGACCGTACACCACGAAATCCTGGGCGGAAAGGGCTTGCGAATGATTCGCGTTGAAAGCCCAGAGGGCGAGATGGTCTCCGTCTTCCCAGCCGACAGACTGCAAATCGGAAGCGACTGCCGTACGGGTACTTTCGTCATCCATCCAGAAATGCACTTCACAAGGGCTCTTCTCCGCGTTGCAGGGAGCAGCTCCATCCATTTCTTCCCGTTCTCCCGAACAGGCCGGGAGCAGGAAGCAAGTCAAAATAGTCAATAAGAAGTTTAGGTTGTGAAGTTTCATAGAAAAGAGAATCAGAACCGGAAGTTCACCAGAATGGGAAGGTGATCGGAGGGACGGTAGAAATTTTTGACGAGGCTGTCCCTGACGGGCGTCGTGTACTCATCCTTGATGATATCGGCACGCGTAACTTTGTCGAAGAGCGGCTTCGTACAATACACATAATCGATGCGAGCCGTACCATAAGTACTGGTCAGCGCTTCGCCGGGATGTTTTTCCCGAACGACATCGATGTAGGGCGTGTGCTGCAAAATATAATCCTGGGTCAGGAAACGGGTGTCATCTTCCGCATAGCCGTACGCGTTGGTCTCGTTGTCCAGCCGGGAACGGGAGTTGAAATCCCCCATAAACATCCAATAGCCGTCTGCGGCGTCCGGGTCGGTCCCGATGGTGTGCTTGCAGACATATTCCATTTCCATCCTGCGATAATAGTCGCCCCCGTTAAGGGCGGCGCTGGAATCGCGCTGATGCCTGGGCACTCCGTACGCATAACGCTGGGGCCAGGTGTGCAGGCTGACGACATTGAGCGTTTTGCCTGCAAATGAGATACGGACCCAGCCGGCGCCGTGCACGATGACGCTGTCCGGTTCTTCCCCCAGGATACGCTCGACGTTTTCAATGGAAAAACGGGAGGTAATCACCTGAGGATAATTGTCCCGGTGACCGGCCAGATAAATATATTTGTGCCCGTAACGGGCGGCCAGTTTATCCCAGTTCTTCACCAGATAGCGGTCCGCCGTGTCACATCGCTTGTCGGTGCCATTGATATAAATGGTCTGTGCCTCGCACCAAACGCAAATATCGGGCTTTTGGCTTTTGACAAAACCGACAAAGCGGTCGTAGTTGTCAGGCTGCCCGTCCCACATTCCGTTCTGAATGTTCCAATACAGGAGCCGGAGGTCTTTCGGCCCGGAACACGAGGTAATCATCAGCGTTGAAGCCGCCAGAAAGATTACGAGGGAAATGAAGTTCTTCATACGAAACAGGTTTTATAGTATTTTTCTGATTTTGAAGACCACAATCACAACCACAAAACTCAAGACCATCATCCCGAGAATGACAATCCAGGCCCAGGACGATTCTGCGATGTAATTCCCGAAATTCACATTCATTCCGAAGATGCTGGCGATGAGGGTCGGGGGCATCAGCAGCAGGGACACCAGGGTAAAGATTTTCATAATCTTGTTCTGGTCGAGGTTGATGATACCGATGACCGTATTTTGCAGATATTCCAGACGCTCGAAAGAAAAGTTGGTGTGATTGATCAGGGACGCGATATCCTTGAGCAACACTTCCAGTTTTTCCGTAAGATATTTGGGACACAGGTCGCTGCGCAAAAGACTGGACACCATTCGCTGCTTATCCACCACATTTTCGCGCACCAACATCGTATTTTCCTGCAACTGGTTGATGTCGAGCAGGAATTCCTCGTTGACATCTTCGCCGAGGGATACCTTCTTATTATATTGGGCTATCTCCTGGCTCATAATCTCAATCATATCCGCATCCAAATCGACACGTTGCTCGAGGATGCTCACGAAAACGGAGAAACCGTCGGGATAGTTCCTGGGGTAGGCCTGCATACGGCGCTGCAAGACCGTGAAACTGCGCAGGGGATTTTCGCGAAGGGTGGTCAGGATGGCGTCTGAAACGATAAAGGACACCGCCTCCTGGGTATAATCGTCCGGGGCCGGAGAAATAAAGTTGGTGTTGATAAAAACGGCTGTTTCCGTCTCGGAATAACGGGAAGAACTCTCAATCTCCTCCGCTTGGGCACGGGTTTGCAGGGAAATGCCGAGGAAAGATTCGACGGCTCTTTTCTCCTCCCCTTCGGGAGAAACCATATCAATCCAGACCACATCGGCAAGACGCAGCCCGGTGAGGGCTTCCACCGTCTGCATGGCCTCAATCCGGCCTTCAACTTTGTAGAGAATCTCAATCATAGCCGTTTAAGTATACTTGCCTCTACAGATTATACAACCTGCAAAGGTATAAAAAATAATCCGTATATTTGCAAAGTTGAAAGAAAAAGAGATGAACGACCAGCCCACTTATCCGTCCAAACTGTTGATGCAGGCCGTAGAAGCCATCGGCACCCTGCCGGGGGTAGGGTCCCGCAGTGCGTTGCGGCTGGCCCTCTATCTGCTGGCCCAGCCGGAGGAAAATGTCACGCATTTTACCGGTTCCATCGAAAAGATGCGCAAGGAAATCAAATATTGCAGCCACTGCAATATGATTTCCGACAACGAAGTCTGTTCCTTCTGCACGGACCGCACCCGCAACGACGCCACGATTTGCGTGGTGGAAAGCATCCGCGACGTGATGAGCATCGAGGGGACGGGACGCTACCACGGACTGTACCACGTACTCGGGGGCATCATCTCCCCCATCCACGGCATCGGGCCGGGCTA
>CAMJRT010000034.1 GCA_946408295.1 uncultured Bacteroidales bacterium | reverse complement strand
CATCTTTGATTTCGTGGAACAAACGGTCCTTGCGGATGGATCCGTCTCGGGTGTCCAGAATCAGGTTGTCGCCATTAAAGGAGGAAAGCAGCAGATAGTGTCCGGCGATGAATACATCGCTCGGCTTGCTCTCGCCGATGAGATCCCGGGCCTGGTCGGACAGGGGAAAAGGCTGTGTCCGTCCGTTTTCCAGCACGAGCAGTTCCCTGTCCCGGGTCAGCAGAACCAGCGTGGACCGTTTGGGGTCACGGCATAGTGAAAGGAGGGAATGCGGGAGCGTCTGCCGGGTGCCGTCACGGGTGTTGATGCCGAGCATTCCACTTCTGCAGGGCATCCAGAGCACCCCGTCACCGTCCAGTCCCATGTGGGAGATAATCGTGAATTTCTCATTTGTCGTCGGCTCGGTCTCCACGATTTGCATCTTGTCCTCCCGGACATCATATTTGAGCAGGCCGGTGGTCGTTCCCACCCAAATGTTCCCGTATGCGTCTTCCGCCAGCGATTTGACATAGCGGGCACCGTGTTCCTGATAGGGAAAACCCAAGTGACGGATATGGCATCCGTCGTAACGGTCCAGTCCGTCGTTGGTCCCCAGCCAGATGAAACCTTGCCTATCGGAGAGAATTACATTGATGTAGTTGTCGGAAAGCCCCTCTTCCTGACTCAGATAGGACAGGATATGTTCTTCTCCCGCCGCGGCCGCTCCCAGCGGAAGCAGCAGGCACAGCAAGAATTGAAGGGCTTTTCTCATCGTCCGGTTTTCTGCCTGCAAGTTACAAAAAATCCGGAAATTATTTGCTTGATGTTGCAGGCTGGGCGGAAAGGGTGTTCTTTCCTTTGCGGATGGCGTGCTCCTCTCCGTTGATGCATAGGGTATAGGGCTTGTTGCTGATTACCGTCACCCGGCCGTCGTCGTAGAGAATGTCGGTGGTGATGTCCCCGAACGAGAGTTTTTGGATGCCGTGGCGGCAACTCTGGTGCAGGTTCCAGCGGACGGTGCCTGTCAAGGCGTCCACGTCGTAGAAGCCCAGCACGTTCTCGATAAAGAGCGAGATGGGGCCGAGCGCCGACCAGCCGCAGAAATCGGCTTTGACGGCCTTGACCTGGCTGCCACTGCCCGTGTGTTTGCTGGAGGGCTCGGGCTTGGTCGGGCTGTAGCACTCCCAGATGGTGTGCGGGTCGTATTGGACATAGGTTTGCAACATATGTTCCAGAATGTCCCGGGCGTTGCGGTTGGCTTCTTCGAAGAATCCGTATTTTTCCAGCGCCTTGATGCCCATATAGGCCGTCGGGAGCCAGATGGAGCCTCTCCAGTAGTTTCCGTCGGGGTCGAACATTTCGTCATCCCGCGATACGGAGGTCCAGGGGAGGGGGCCGCCGAGCTTGTTGTCCTGCAGGGCGAAACGGACCATCGCTGCGGCCTGCTCCTGCGAGGGGATTTCTGCCAGCATCGGCCAGAAGGAGGCCGGGGTCAGGATGCGGGTTTTGGACAGGTCGCTTTCGCGGATGTCGTAGTAGCAACTGTCGCGGTCATCCCAATAATAGGTGTTGACTTTTTCTTTCAGATCTTCGTATTTTGCCTTGTATTCCTGCTCTGTGTCCGGGTCTCCGGCCATCCCGGCCAGGCGCGAAATATAAAGGGCGGAGAGGGCCTGCTGGGAGATGGCGTCCACCCAGAAGAGGGGCATTTCCCGCACGCGCGGCGTGTTGTCCATTCCGCTCTGCCAACGGTTCCAGTTATAGCCGATGCCCTTGTATTCGATGCGGATGCCGTCGCGGCTGATGGGGAAGGGGAACTGCGTGTCGTGGTTCATCGTATTGAACAGGTCGAAATGCCGTTGCAGGAAGCGCGTTTCGGTGAGGAGTTGTTTGATATGGGCCTTGTCGCCCGTGAATTTGTAATAGTCGCTCTCCACCCAGGCGAAGAAGGGGGGATTGTCGGGATGCTGGATGCTGATGGGAGAGCCGGCGTTCTCGTGGAGGGTGTAGTAGAAGTTGTCCAGCGTCTGGATGCCCGGGAACGCTTTCGGGGCGTATTTGCAGAATAGTACCATAAATTCCGAATCCCAGATCCAGATGGCGTCGTCCCGGAATCCCTCGTCCATATAGCGGGGCTGCACCAGTCCGGGCTGCTCCTTGATATGGGCCTTGGCCTGTTCCCAGGCCGTCCAGTAGAAATCTACATATTCCGGCTTCTCGTCAAATACCGGTACGGGAATGCCCCCCGCCTCTTCTTCCCGGGCGCATCCCGCCATCGCGAAAAGCATCCCCAAAACAAAAACAGCAACTCGTTGTGTCATTTCCGGTTCTTTTTTAATTAATTATCTCCAGGACTGGCCAATATCCCAATGGACGGCATACTTGGCAGTAGTCTTTTCAGGAGGTAAATTGAATTCTTTCAATACCATATCATACACATGGGGATACTCTTCCAGCCACTTTCCTGCCGCTACCTCAAATGTATCTTCATCAATGTTATAGAACACCCTGCCGCGTGGCTTGTCTTGATAGGCGCCGATAAACAGTCCCGTTCCATCGCCTTTATATTTCTGCTTATAGAATTCTTTCTTCCAAACATCCTCGTGAAGTTCAGAACAAGTGATTCGACCCTCAGAAGCATTGGCTTTGGAGTAGTCATCCAGAGGGTGTGATACCACGCCGAAGAGTTCATCCCTCCCGATGCTATACCAAAAAATACCGACTTTTGGCGTATCGCCTTTGCCGCGATTGGCTGCCATCTGGGCAAGAACGTTGCGGTACTCGTCCTCGCTATAGCCGGTTTGCTGAAAATCGGATGAGGGGACTGGGACTGAGTTCGGAAGGACGTTCTTGCCAATGGCATATATCTTCACTTCGTCAGGGAGAATCTGATACACGATTTGTCGGCAGAAGCCATATTCGCGGCTCCAAAGCCCGGCAAGAGCCCCGGTAAGCGCTTGAGGAGAGCCTTTCCCTGTTTCCGGATGGGCCAATACGTCCTTAAGCACATCTTTGAGCTGGTCTGCCTCCCGAGGGGTTGAAACCTTTATTTCATTGTAGGACGTCAGGGATTCCGGCGTGAACAAAAGTCTCATAGCGAGTCAATATCTACTTCGATAAACTCCTGTCTCCGGGCCGCATCCAGCACATCAGGACCGAAGCGGGACGATAGGACTGAAGCCGTGCGAACCATCGCGTTGTATTCGTCCAAGGATACAAGCACCGCTCCTTGTTGTCCTCTGTTGATGAGGACAGGCTCATTGCTTGCAATAACTGAATCAATGTATCCCTTGATACTTTTCCTAAAATCTGTAATCGTCGTCGTAACCATCGTATACTACTTTTTCCCGCAAAGATATGTACAATTTTCTGTACAAGCAAATATTTGCCAGGAAAACTCTCGCGACGGGGATTAGTTCTGGTAGCATCCGGGCCAGGAGGTGGCGCCCCGGCTGCGGCCGTTGATGTCCTTGCCCAGGGCTCCGATGGAGTCAAGCCAAGTGTAGAAATCGGAGTCGGCCTCTTCAATCTTACTGTTGACATCTGCCGTCGCGGCCTTCATGCCGCTGTTGGTTCCGCTCATCGTACCGTTCCAGTACATATATTTATAGTAATTGGGGCTGACACCCGGTGCGACATATCCGCTGAACGATGTGCTGTTGGCGGTGTAGTCGTGACCCGAGCCGGTGTCGTCTCCCCAGTTTAATCTTCCGTCTCCTTCTTGTGATGTCTTATTGTAGTAAGAGGTGACTGACAAGGGAGCTACATTCCCATTTACCCAGAAGGAATTGCCATCAGTAAAATTAGAACAGATAATATTGTTCATAAAATGATAATTCCCGCCGGAGTCCAGTTTGATAACGCTCCAGTGCGCCATGACGGTGCCATTTATACGTGTGGGATCGCCAACAATAGTACTATTAGAAAGAACAAAAGTTAAGTCGTTATTTCCTAAATATATCCACTGAAGCGTGTTCTCGTTAGGTGAACTTACAGGGTTGCGTCCTCCATAATTGTCATGCATGGAACAGTTGTTCATCCCGATGGTGCTTGGTCCGGCCGAATAAATGACCATTCCATATAATCCGCCGAAGGTGGTTCCGCTGTTGCCGGTCCCGGAGGTGTTTTCCTTGAACTCGCACGCATTGAAGTAGAAAGAAGTGCCGAGGCGGTTGTTGATGATAGCTGCGCAGGCCTCATTCTTACTCTGCGTCCTGTTGGTGTAGTTTCCGTCAAAGACACATCCGTTGAAACGGCCCTTCGCCGCGGAGGAATTGAAACGGATGATGCCTCCATAAATCAATGATTCGGAAACGATGTTGTAGTTGCCTTTCATCGTCGTGTTGGTGAAATTGACCACGGTTCCGCCTTGGGTCGCGTAAATCACCGCACCGGCGTGATGATTGTCGCTGGCTCCGCCTGCTCCTGTGGCATAATTGCCCTCGAACAAGCAATCGGTGAAATTATAACTTGCGCCACCGCTGGCTGTATAGACCGCTCCGCCGCCTTGATTCGTGTGGTTGCCCTTGAAGGTGGTGTGTGAGAAAGCGAAGTTGCCGGCAGCAACCAGGGCTACGCCGCCGCCGTTGGCGCTGGAGGTGTAGCAGTTCTTAATCACGACGGTGCTGTCGCTGTGGTCAGGGTCGCCGATGTTAACATCGCCCGTCGTATTGAGGTACATAGCGCCGCCGTCCGCAGTCCCGTAGCATCCGTCAATGGTGCAGTTGCCGGTGATGGTCAGGTTGCCGGAAGTGGAGGATTCGACATCCCCGCTGACAACGCGCATCACAATAGCGCCGCCGCCAAAGGCCGTGGAATGGCAGTTGGTCATTGCGGTGGTGCCGTTGAAGGTGACAGTACTCCCTCCCCGGTTGTACAGGACCGCGCCGCCGCTGTCGCTGTTGTTGACGAAGGTGCAGTCGGTAAACTCAAGATCCATTGAGTAGGTTTCCAGCACGCGGATGCAACTGTTGCTGTTTCCTTTGAAAGTCAGCCCGCTGGCAGCAAAGGAGTTGACATTATGGAAACGCAGGGAGGCTCCGTCATTTCCCTTAAACTCGGTATCAATCACTCGGATGTTGCCGGCGCCGGTGAATCCGATGGCCGACCCGTGGTTGGAGGCGCTATTGAAGGCGAAAGAGCAGTCTTTGATGGTGGTGGTTCCGTTGCCCAGCATCAGCGCGCCCGAATCACCTTCTTCATTGCTGTTGTTCCAGAATTGGCAGTTGGTCAAATTCAGGGTAGAAGCGACTTGTTGGAAACGGAGGGCGCCCGCTTCTCCGCCGGATTCTCCCCCTGTACCATTGATAAATTTACACTGATTGATTCTCAGGTTGATGGGCGAGTCGATGTTGAAGATGCGGTGCGCGCTGTTGCCGGTAAATACGGTGGTGTCACCCCCAGCAGTCGCCGTTCCTTCGAAAGCGAGGGCGGGGACCGAAGAGGTCTGTCCGGGGAAGCCCAGTTCCAGCATCTCGCCCAGGTCGTAGGTGCCCGCCGCAAAGTGGAAGGTGGCCCCGCCAATCAGGGCAGCCTGCTCGGCGGCATCGTCAGAAGTGGCTTTCTCGGCGACCATGGCCTTGAACTGGTCTTTGTCCATTGCGTTGGCAAAGTTCTGGCCGGTCTTGCTGCCGGCGCCGGAGACGGAGACATAGTATTGTCCCGCGTGCGTGTCCACCGAGCCGAGTTTGGTGACTTTTCCGCGTTGGAGGATGTATTGCCCCATATAGCAGAAGGGCGTTTGCGCGACTTCACCTTTGTAGGGCGTCACGCGGAAGCCCGTGCTGAGGGTGCAGGGGACGGCGGCTATGTAATAAGTGCCGGCTCCGTCAACATCCAGCGTAATGGAAGAGGACCTTTTGGCATTGTTTTCCAGGCTGCCTTTGTCGAAAAGATTGCCTGCGTCAGTGATGCCGTACTCCAGTTCGCCGGCGATATATTCTCCGCCCTCGCTGGATACCACGATGCGGGTGACATCCGGGTCCGTGATGCCGATTTTAAGGATGGCGGCGACATTCTTGAAAGAGAGCGTCGTATTCCAGACGCCGGCGCTTTGTTTTGTCTTGGCGAGGGAAAAATCCGCTGCGGCGAAAGTGCCGGAAGCGGGCTCGGCGCGGAACCAAATTCGCACGCGAGGAGTTCCGCTGACATTGGCGGAATGGTAACTTGCCGCAGAGGCCGGGTAGGTGACATACAGATAGGGCTGCAAGTCATCGCGTATGTTGACCCCGTCAAAGGCTGTCGAATGGGCGGAAGACTTGGCCGTCGTCGTATAGTTCACGATTTTTTTCGTATCTCCGTCCTGATAAGAAGCATCTATTCGCACCCGGTCTCCCGCCACCCAGTTGACGGTGTGCCCGTCGTCGGCGATAGTGGTTTTGGACGCGGCTTCGGCGGTGAAGTTTAGTTCGACCAGATGGCCCCCATAAGGATCACCCTCTTCCTGGTAGCCGCATTCGTCCCAAGGCTCTACCGGCTCGTCCCCTTCGGGCTCGTCCGTTTGTTCCTGTTTGGGTTGGGTCGAAATGTCATCCTCCTGAACGAGTTTTTCTTTCGAACAGGAGAGGACGGTCAGCGCGGATATCGCGAGAAACAATAGAAGCATTCTATGCAGTCGTTTCGTTTTCATAGCGCAGTCAAAATTAATCATCACCAAAGATATCGTCTTCCGTGTAGTCCTCCTTCGTACTTTCGAAATCGGAACCGACAAGAACCTCCCAATCCAGGTCTGATGCACAGACCCGGATGGAGGGAATACTGTATGTTTTCTTCTTATTGCTATTCATCGCGAATGGGTTTAAGTAATGGCAAGCGAGGCGGGCTTAGTTTTGGTAGCATCCGGGCCAGGAGGTGGCGCCCCGGTCGTTGCCGTTGATGTCCTTGCCCAGGGCTCCGATGGAGTCAAGCCAGGCGTAGAAGTCGGCGTCGGCCTCTTCAATCTTACTATTGACATCTGCGGTCGCAGCTTTCATACTGCTGTTGGTGCCGCTCATCGTTCCGTTCCAGGCATAGATGCCGTCCCAGCCTCCGAAGGAAGTGGAGTTGGCGGTATAGTCATGACCCGAACCGGTGTCAGTGCCCCAGTCAACCCTTCCGTCTCCTTCTTTGGAGGTCTTGTTGTAATAAGAAGTGACAGGCGTGGCGCCGGAGAACCAAATGCAGTTGCCATCCGTTTGCTTGGAGCAGATGATGTTGTTCAGGAATTGATAATCACCGCTGGTCTGTTTGATTCGGATAACTCCCCAATTGTTCTTGACCTGACCGCTGTAGCGCGTGAGATCTCCGACAACGGTGCTGTTGGAAAGGATGAAACGGCTACCTGTTTTATCAAGGCAAATCCAGGATATTTCGTCAGTATTTCGGCCACCATAATTGTCGTGGACGGAACAGTTGTTCATTCCGAGGAGGCCGGTGCCGCTTGACCAAATGACCATACCGTGCGTTCCTCCGTAGGTGGTGCCGCCGTTGCCGGTTCCGGAGGTGTTTTCCTTGAACTCGCACGCATTGAAGTAGAAAGAAGTGCCGAGGCGGTTGTTGATGATAGCTGCGCAGGCCTCATTCTTACTCTGCGTCCTGTTGGTGTAGTTTCCGTCAAAGACACATCCGTTGAAACGGCCCTTCGCCGCGGAGGAATTGAAACGGATGATGCCTCCATAAATCAATGATTCGGAAACGATGTTGTAGTTGCCTTTCATCGTCGTGTTGGTGAAATTGACCACGGTTCCGCCTTGGGTCGCGTAAATCACCGCACCGGCGTGATGATTGTCGCTGGCTCCGCCTGCTCCTGTGGCATAATTGCCCTCGAACAAGCAATCGGTGAAATTATAACTTGCGCCACCGCTGGCTGTATAGACCGCTCCGCCGCCTAGGTTGGTATGATTCCCCCGGAAAGTGGTGCCATTGAAGGTGAAGTTGCCGGCAGCGACAAGGGCGACCGCCCCGCCGTTCAAGTTGACGCTATAGCAATCTTGAATGGTTCCGCCCGTCACGAGCAGCGTTCCTGTGGAGGCGGAGCAGATGGCGGCGCCTTCGTTGTTTTCCGTGCTGACACCTTTGATGTCGACTCTCGTCAGGGTCGCACTGGCTGCATCGTCAATATATACGGCCGTGCCCAAGCAGGATTTGATGTTGCAATCCTGCATGTCGAGGGTGGCAGATGCGTTGTTGACATAGATGGCGTTGCCCTTGCCGGTATTGCCAGAGAAGGAGCAGTCCTTCAGCGTCAGCGCACAGGAATTGTACAAACCGATGCAGGCACCGGTACCGGCCGTTCTGTTGCCCCGGAAATAGCAATGGTCCAAGGTGAGTTCCTTGGCTCCGTTGTTGATGCGGATGGCGGCGGAGTTGGAGACGCCATCGGTTGCGGTAAACTTGACATTCTTGATGGTCAGGTAACTGTTTTCTTGCGGCCAGATGACGCCGGCTTTGTTGGCCTCGTCGCTGGTACGTCCCAGGAAAGTAGTCGTGTCGGTGGATGTGATGGTCCCTTCAAGGGTGAAGTTGACATCCGAATGGCCGGGATAGGCCGGCTTCACATAATCGTCTCCAAAGCTGAACTCTTCGGCGGAAAAATGGAAGGTGGCTCCCTTGACCAGGAAGTGATTGTCTCCGTTTTCGACAAATGCCTTGAACTGGGCGGCGGACATCGCGTTGTTCCAGCCGGTGCCGCCCTTGAGTCCGGAGCCGGACGGAGTGACGTAGAATTGTCCGTTGTGCTGGTCGATATTCGTGAGCCTGGTAATCTGGCCGGCCGCCAGGGTATAGGCGCCGACAAAGGTGAAAGGAGTCAGGGGGTCGCTGCCCTTGAGCATCGTCACGCGGAATCCGTTGCTGACCGTCCCCGGGATGACGGGGATGAAGTATTCCCCGGCGCCGTCGACGGAGAGGTTGACCTTCGTGGAGGCGGAGATGACATCGCCGAATGCCAGGTTGCCGGAGGCGTCGAAAGACACGGGCAGCGTGCCGGCCATCGCTTCTCCGTCCAGGCCCTCGACCGAGAGCTGGGTGATTTCGTTGTCGGTGATGCTGATTTGCAGCAGGGAGGCGATGTTCTTGAAGTGGAGGGAGGTGTTCCATACACCGTCGGTCTTGACTGCCTGGGCCGCCGAGTAGTCCGTGCCGGCGAACTCTCCGGCCGTGCGGGTGGAGGGGAACTTGATGTAGAGCGTTCCGTCTTCACATTCGGAAGCGATGTCGGCCGGATAGGTCACATATAAGGCACTCAGTTCTTCGGGAACTGTAATGTCCGAAAAGGCCGTGTTGTGCGCGCTGGACTGGGCGGTGGCGTCGTAGTTGGTTTCGCCGCCCCAGAAGCGGATGGCGTCTCCCGCCACCCAGTCGACGGTCTTGCCATCGGAGGCCAGGCTGGTCCTGGAGGTCGCTTCGGAGGTGAAGGTCAGGGTAAGCGTCCCGTCGGGGTTGACCACCACGCCGCCTTCCTCTT
>CAMJRT010000033.1 GCA_946408295.1 uncultured Bacteroidales bacterium | reverse complement strand
GGATAATAACGGGAATGTCCACTTCGCCACCGATACCTATTATTACATCGTAAAACCCAACACATCCGACGACACTTGCGAGACCATTGCACAGATTGACTTGAAGAACCTGATTATGGGCAGTGGATTCGTTTCTTTCCCGGCCAATCGAAACGGAAACAAATACACCGGGGTGTGGTCCTCTGTAAAAATTGCAACTGACGGAAGAATCTACCTCAACGTCAACCTTTCAAGCACGCGCGGCGTCACCTGCTGTTTTACCTATCCGGGAGTTACCGGCCCCGACAACACCTCGTCTTGGCCGCAGAAAGGTGCCGACCAGTATAATTCAGGAAATCAGCAACTATGAGGAAACGACTTGAATCATTGGACATCCTGCGCGGCGCGGATCTGTTCTTTCTGCTGGTGCTTGGACCGGTTGTAAGGGCCTTTGAGAAGGTGCTCGAAGGAGGAGATGCCTTCTTCCGGCAATTCCATCATGTGGACTGGGAAGGATTCGTCGCTTGGGACATCATCATGCCGCTGTTCCTCTTCATGTCCGGAATCACCATCCCATTCTCGATGGCCAGGTACAAGGAGGGTATGAAGCCTGGCGGGGACTTTTACCGGAAACTGCTCAAACGCTTCTGCCTGCTGTTTCTGCTGGGATGGATTGTTCAGGGAAACCTGCTGGAGTTCAACTGGCGGGAGTTCCACCCCTTTGCGAACACGCTCCAAGCCATTGCGGTCGGGTATGTTGTCGCAGCGCTGCTTTTTGTATATCTCCAGCGGAAATGGCAGATTGTCTCCTGCGCGCTATTGTTTGCTGCCTACTGGATGGTATTCGCCGTTTTCGGCGGAATGAATATGGATCCGGAGGGAAATATCGCGATGGTCGTGGACCGGGCGGTGCTCGGTTGTCATCGGGACGGCGTCATTTGGGCAGCGGACGGCACCTGGCAGTTCAATGGAGCCTATCAGTATACTTGGATTCTGTCGAGTCTGAATTTTATTGTCACGGTGATGATGGGGTGTTTCGCCGGAGAAATTCTCCGGGGTGAGCGTTCGGGATTATCCAAGGCCTGGACTGTGGCGCTCGTGGGTATCATCCTCATCACCGCCGGCCTCGCCCTCTCCCCTCTGTTCCCGATTATTAAGAAGATTTGGAGCAGCACGATGACACTTTTCTCGGGAGGTATCTGTTATCTCCTTACAGCCATCACCTATTTCATCGTTGATGTGAAAGGGTGGAAGAAGGGATTCTATTTCTTGAAATGGTTCGGGATGAATTCCATCGCAGTGTACTGTATAGGAGAAGTGATTGATTTCCGCTCTGTTTCCGAATCCCTTCTCTACGGCCTGGAGGCATGGGCCGGCTACCCGATAGTTATCGCCATCGGCAATGCCACGATCCTGACGCTCATCATGCGCCTGATGTATAAACGGAATATCTTCCTTAAAGTATAACAATATGAAGCGTTTTTATTTTCTACTTTTCTTGCTGGTGGGGCTTTGCGGTTGCGGAGAGACCAGTCCTTATGGCTATACCATAAAGAACAACCAGATTGTTTACAACACTCCTCCGCGTCCCGCCGGCCAGCAAAGTATGCTCGGCTTTTCCTGCGATCCGATAGATACCGTCAGGATTGGTGTCATCGGCCTTGGGGACCGCGGAAAGGATGTGCCTAAACGGATGGCCTACATAGCGCATGCGTCTGTTGTGGCGCTTTGTGACCTCTATCCGGACAGGGTTGAAAGAGCCCAGAAAACCCTTCTGGAGAGAGGTGCCCCCAAGGCCATCCACGAATTCTCCGGAGAGGATGGCTGGAAGGATCTCTGCGCGCTCGACGACATTGATCTTGTTTATCTTGCCGTCCCCTGGCAGATGCATACGACGATGGCCGTATACGCAATGGAGCATGGGAAACATGTCGCCATAGAAGTCCCGGCCGCAACGAGCATTGAAGAATGCTGGGCTCTCGTCAACACATCGGAACGAACACGGCGTCACTGTATGATGCTCGAAAATTGCTGCTACGATTTCTTCGAACTGACCTGCCTGAATATGACCCAAAAAGGATTGTTCGGAGATGTCGTGCATGCTGAGGGCTCCTATATCCATAATTTAGACCCCTGGTGGGACGGCTATCAAGGGAACTGGCGGATGACCTACAACAAAGACCACCGGGGCGATGTTTATCCCACCCACGGCATCGGACCTGTGTGTCAGGTGCTCAACATCCACCGCGGCGACAAGATGGATTTGCTGGTGTCAGTGGATTCCGACGCATTCTCAGGACAGGACAAAGCCGATTCGCGTTACGGAGATGGAACTGTGCGTTACGCAAACGGCGATCTCACCGCAACCCTGATTCGTACCCGCAAAGGAAAAACCATCCTGGTGGAACACGACGTGGTGACTCCGCGTCCATACAATCGGATGTATCAACTGGTAGGAACGAGGGGATATGCCAATAAGTATCCTTCGCCGGGACTCGCCCTGGACGGAGGACTGCTCGAAAATGTCGCTTATGACAACTTGGATGCAGAGAAATATATGAGCACGAAGCAGCGTGATTCTTTGCTTGCCGCCTATAAACACCCTTTTGCCAAAGAAATGGAGGCTCTTGCCAGAAAAGTCGGCGGCCACGGCGGTATGGATTTCATTATGGACTACAGGCTCATCTACTGTCTCCACAACGGCCTTCCGCTTGACCAGGATGTCTACGACGCAGCCGAGTGGAGTTCCCTTGTTGAACTGACTGAAGTTTCCATCAATCATGGGTCCATGCCTGTCATCATGCCCGATTTCACCCGTGGCGAATGGGACCGTCTGGATGGGCTTCATTTTTCGGTGAAAGAATAGGATTATCCGGGTTGTTGAACATTACTTAGTTAATTATATATTAATCATGTACAAGCACAAAATTTCATTAACGCCGTATTCGGCCCCATCGACAGTCTCTGTGCCCATCAGGCCAGAACTTGAAGTGATGACATCCTCTGATGCATCATACGCGACAATTCAGGCAGTGGAAGAGGAACAAGAGTATGAATGGTAAAAAACATTAATTATGAAAAAGATTTTTACGATTGTGGCAATAGCCGTACTGGCCGTTGCATCCTGCACCAAAGAAAAACCGGGAGAGAATGAAAACAATATTCCCGGGAGCAAAGAGGTTACTCCGCCTGCAGAAGGGTTCTCCTGGTATGATTTCCAAGCGGATGCACCTACAAAGACAGCGCTCGATGACGAGGGCGTCATTTGGTCTGCCGGAGACCGAATTAAGGTCATTTATGGTGAAGAAGACACAGATTTCGCCATTTCAGAAGAAGGCGTCCTCGATGCCGGGGCATTAAGCGCCAGTTTCAGGGTGGCCCTGCCCACTACGCTTGCAGAAGATGCTACGGTCTATGCCGTCTACCCCTCCGATGTTGAAGCATCCTTAAGCGAAAGCATCCTTAGCGTGACGATTCCCAATGAACAGACGCCCCGTTTCGGAAGCGCCGATATCATTGCTGCATCATCTACGGTATCATCCTTATCTTTGGCGTTCAAGCAGGTTTGCGGCCTGATTTCCTTTGAAATTTCTTCCGGTAACCCCAAATCCATCTCAAGGGCCCAGCTGAAAGACCTCTTTGAAGTGTCCCTGTCCGGCAAACTCGCTTTGACGTTCGATGCGGCAGGTGCCGTTTCATTTGAGGGTACATCCGACACCCATAGCACCATCACGCTAACCGAAGTAAGCGCCGGAAAGAACCACATTGCCGTGCTTCCTGGCGCCGCGCTCCAAAGCATCGGGCTCAAACTGGGGACGGCTGATTCCTGGCTGACCCCGCTTTGCTCCGATACCGACTATACTTCCACAGCGGGGAAATGCAAACCACTCGGAACCGTCGACACAAAAGTTGGGGATGCATACTATGTCAAGTCCGGAGCGACGGGAAAGGGCACTTCCTGGGCCGATGCCGCCGGAGTCTCTCTTTTTGAAAAGCTGATGTCCACCCCGGGCGAAGGGAAGGCTGACACCTATCAGCGCCGGGCTGCCTGCTACCAGTTGGACCAGCAGGAGATTCGCGTCGCCGCAGGCACGTATGAGATTCCCGAAACGAGCGGCTATGACGGACTGTTCAGTCAACTGGAGATTGAAGGGTTTAACCAGAGGGCAACATATACCATCAAGGGAGGCTATGATGCCAGCGGAAATGCCGATGCTTCCGCCAAAGCGACCTTCACGGGGAACAATGATCACCGCATCTTCTGGATTGAGGATCACGCAATCGTCAACTTTGAAAACATTGTCTTCTCCGGCGGAAAACCGAGTGATGCGGAAGATACGGAAGGAGGGGCACTGAAACTCCGCTGGGTCGATGCCAACTTCACCAACTGTGAATTCAACGGCAACGATGCGGCTTTTGGTGCAGCCTTCTTCTTTAATAATGGTTCCGGTGAATGCTCCGTAAGTGACTGCGCGTTCAGCAATAACAGTGGCGGCCGTTCAGTAATAGAACTGGTCAATGTCAAACAAATGTCCGGCTCCGGCAGCGCCTTCCAAGACAATTCTGCATCGTGGGGAAGTGGCTCCATCATCAATTTGCGGAGTAATGTCACCGCAGATTTTGCCGGCTGCGCATTCTCGGGAAGCAATAAATCCGTTTTCAGGATTCTTTCGGAAAGCGGACAACTCACCCTTAACGGATGCCGCTTCATTGACAACAAAACATCGTATCGAGGTTCCAGTATTCTTCACGGTGGAACAATTCCGGTCTTTATGAATAACTGCTACTTTGAAGAGCATGACTATACAGATGGTTTTGGGAGAGGTCTCTGCATTTCCATGGAAAGAGAGAGCAGTGGCGGTGCCGGAAAACTGGGTATGAACAATTGTACGATCTACGATACCAACAGCGTCGACGAATCCGGAAAAGGCGTCGTTTACTTCAGAGGAAAATCCATCATATCCAACTCTACAATAATAGGTTCCGGCAGTCCGGCAGTTGTTACGTACGGGAGCAGTGATTCATGGGGCAATTCCAACGGTTCCGTCTGCATCAACAATATCATTGCGCAGACATCTCCCAACTGGGGCGCCCCCCGTTTTGAAGACAGCAGCAACGGATACAAAGTTGATGTGTCCTATTTGATACATTATAATTTCGGAGGAGATGAAGGCTCCTGCGCCACCATCTCAAACGACCAGGATATACGTCAGGCCTGGTCTGCGTTCTCTCCTTCTTTGAACAGTACGGACTATGTGATTGATTACACATTGCCGTCGGGATATTCCTATAACAGGGCTTCCCTGGAGACAGTGGCAAATGCCATCAAGTCTCAGACTGATTTCGGTCAGGAATTCTACGACTGGCTTGTCTCCGTGAACGGCCTGTCAAAAGATGCCGCCGGAAACCCCCGCACCGACGCCAACAATCGGCAAGGTGCTCTTGTAGAACTCTAGTCTGCGTGATTTATCGGCAAGGGGTGGCCAACGGTCACCCCTTTTTTTACGCCTCGAAGAGCCTTAAGCATCCAGCAGCAGGACGGTGACGCTGCGGGCGGCCTGGGCGCCCATAACGAGCACCTGGGCGATATCGGCGGTCTTGGAGGGGCCGCTGATGAAACAACCGTAGCCGTAGTCGTTCCTCTGCAGCCGGTCCATCGCTTCGTGCATGTTGTTTACGACTTCGTCCCGCCGGAGAAGTATGACAAGATGCTCGGCTATAAAGTAGAGGGCACGCTGCGAAACGCGCTGGGGAATCCATATACAGCCGTTTTCTGCAACGCCAAAGTCTCCCCGGATAATGGCGACTTCGGTCCCGTCCATCTCCCGTACGCTTTTGATATCGTCCGTGTCCATGCGGACGGACCCGGCACCCGTGTATCGGTAGGGAATCCACACCTGCATCTTGCCGGGAGCGCGGTTGTCCCAGGCAAAATAAGGAATGAGCGTAATGTCCCCGCCCTTGCCCGTCGCCGTGATGCAACGGATGTCATCTGGCAGCGGACGTTCCTCGGTCAGCGTAAACTGCGTATCGGGCGTCAAGGACAGCTTGTCAAAGGCGGGGTTGTCCACCTCTTCCATACAATAGACAAGCGGACCGCGCAGGACGGCACGAAGACCCTCATCCTCCTTGACACGCGGGTCGGCTGCTTCCACCCGGACGGGCAGGTCCATCTCAAACACGACTTTGTCTCCCTCTTTCCAGGGACCGGGCAGAACGGCGTAGCCCTGCTCCATCGTCAGATTTCCCTCCTGAACGGAACCCACTGCCCGTCCATTGACCGTCAGCGAGGCTTCCCGGCACCAGGACGGGATGCGGATGCGAAGTTCCTTTTTCCAGGCCTTGCGCGGATGCAGGGTCAGTTCCACCCGTCCGTCCCAAGGGTAGGCGGTCTTCAGTTCCACATCCAGGTTTTTGTCGCAATGGGCAGTCGAAGGAATGAACAGATTCACCCACAACCCCTTGTCGGACATTCCGTAAATGTAATTGCCCATCGAGGGCAGGAAGCGGCAGAGTTGGCTCGGGCAGCAGGCCGTTCCGTACCAAGCCTTGCGGTGGTGGTCGCCGTCGGAGGCCAGCGGATTGACATAGAAGAAGCGGTCGCCCGTCAAAGAAATCCCATCCAGGGCCCCATTGTACATAGATTTCTCCAGAATGTCAATATACTTGGCGTCCCCCGTGAGGCGGTTCATCCGCCAGTTCCACAAGACCATTCCGACGCTGGCGCAGGTCTCACAGTATGCCTCTTTGTTGGGCAGGCTGTAATCCCGCGTAAAGCCTTCGTTATGCTTGGACTGGCCGATACCGCCCGTGATGTACATATTGCGGTAAACCACATCATCCCACAGACTGTCCAGCGCCTCCATATAACCGTCGGCCTGCATATAGGAGGCTACATCCGCCATTCCGCAGTACAAATACATAGCCCGGACCGCGTGACCGGCGATGCTGCGCATTTCCGCGACCGGTCTGTCATCCTGGAAATATTCTATATGGTCTTTGTGCCGGGTGCTATAGACACCATATCCGTGTCCCCTCTCGTCAATGAGCCAACGGGCGAAATCCAGGTATTTTTTCTCCCCCGTCGTCTCAAAGAGCTTGACCAGGGACAATTCCACCTCCTCGTGACCGGGCACCCAATGGCGTTTCCCGGGACCGAATACCGACATCATATGGTCGGCGAAGCGACAAGAAACATCCAGCAGTTTGCGCTTGCCGGTCGCCTTGTAATAAGCGACGGCCGCCTCGAACAAATGTCCGGCGCAGTACATCTCGTGCTTGTTCATATCCGTCCATCTGTTTTCAAGGCCCGTGAGGGTATAGTAGGTGTTCAGGTAGCCATCTTCTTCCTGGGCGGCCGCCATCCATTCTATCCACTCGTCACACTTGGCTTCGAGCACCGGGTCTGGATGGTTGACCAGGGAATAGGCAAAACCCTCCAAAGCCTTGTAGACATCAGAGTCATCATAATAGATACCAGAATGTTTGCCTTCCTTTTTGGCAGCATTGATAAAATTCTGCATACGGCCGGTCTGGTTCTCAATCTGGTCGATGCAAACAGCCATCGTCGTCTGTTTGTGCCGTTCCAGGACCGGAGACCAGAAGCCCTCATTGATTTTCACTTGGGAAAAATCGACGGGGGTGACCGCTTGCTGCTGACGGGACTGGCACGATGAGGCCAGCACGAGACCCAGCAATGCGACGAGGATTGTAATGCGTTTCATCTTCTCTCTTATTTCAAATGATGCTTGTAGCCTTTGACTTTTTGCCAGGCGCCGCGGGTGAAATCGGGGACTTCGACGGGACGGTTGCCATTCTCCAGCGACAGGCGGGAGAGCGGGGCGATGCAGCACCATTCCGCCAGGTCATAGACATCCATATCCAAGGGAAGACCGTTGCGCAGGCAATAAATCATACGATAGTCCATCAGGAAGTCCATACCGCCGTGACCGCCGACTTTCTTGGCCAGAGCCTCCAACTCTTCGGTCAATATGTCGGGACGGTGTTGCTGCATCACCGCATCCAGTTCGGCATCCGTAACTATCTTTTCTTCCGCAATATGGTCGGCATCCACGTCTTCCGCAGGCGCTTCGCGGAAGCAATACAATTTGATGGGATACTTACCCGCATAGCCGTCCGTTCCAACCAAACGGTAGAGACGGTCGTACGGACGAGGCGTCATCACATCGTGCTGAATCAGCATCGTCTTGCCGTTTTCCGTGCGGATGAGGGTGTTGGTCTCATCGCCTTGCGCAAATTCCGGACATTCCTTTCCCGTGTACATTTTCATCCATCTCAGACCGTTGAAGGACTTGGTGTCCATCGACACAAGCCGGGTCATCCGGTCGCCCCGGTGAATGTTCAAGACCTGGCAAATGGGACCGATGCCGTGCGTAGGATAGTTGTCGCCCCGGTGCTTGCTGTTGTAGTCCAGCCGCCAGTTGTTCCAATAACCACCCCAGAACGCATCCAGATTGTGGTGATAGGCGCCCTCCGCGTGAATAATCTCCCCGAAGGCCCCGTCTTGCGCGGCCTGCAGCGTTGTCAGTTCGAAAAAGTCATAGACGCAATTTTCCAGCATCATACAGTGGAGACGCGTCTTTTCGGCCTTATCAATCAGCGCCCAGATTTGGTCCATATCCAGCGCGGCCGGAACTTCGATGGCGGCGTGCTTCCCGTGTTCCATCGCACAGAGGGCAATCGGCGTGTGCGTAAGCCAGTCGGTGCAGATATAGACCAAATCCACGTCTTCCTGCTCGCAAAGTCCTTTCCAGCAATCTTCGCTGCCACTGTAGCAACGGGCGGGCTTCCGTCCGCGCCGGCCCAATCGCGCCTGGTTGTCGGCCACCGGCGCTTCGCGGAGGTCGCACAAAGCCGTAATCTCCACGCCCGGAATTTTCAAAAGACGCCGGACTGCGTGCGTACCGCGCATTCCCAGGCCCACAACCCCGACACGCACGGTGTCCAACGGGGCGACAGCCAGTTCGATGACATCTTCCTGTCCGGCCGGACGCGAAGGGACTTTCGTTTTGATGAGCGAAGGCTCGCAACAGCCGGCCAACAGGCCTGTCACAAACAGGGATAAAACAATGATTCGAAAGACTCTCATATCGGCTATACTTTTAAAAAGATATTCAATTTATACAAAGCGTACATAATCAAAAAGAGCACGCCTACCTCTCCGCAGACAAGCAGGACGTCGTACCACGGCCCCAGCCATTGGCTCAATCCGAAAAACAAGGATTTCGGGATGCTGGAGAAATCCACCAACTCGCCCAACGTGTAAGCAGCGATGGAGTTCAAGCCGAAAATCCGCAGCCAATCCCAATGACGCTTGTGCCCCCTGACATCAATCCAGAAATAGAAAAGGGCCATCAACAGCACGCAAATGCCGCCGGAATACAAGGTCATCGAACTGTTCCAGATTTTCTTGATGATGGGGAAATAAAGACTCAGCAGCAGACCGGCCGTCACCAGCGCGGCGCCGAAAACCAGCAAACGAACGGTGGGGGGATATTTGCCCCCCTTGGCCCGAAGCAGTTGCCCGGTGAAGCAGCCCAGAAAAACGGTGACGATGAAATTGAAACTGGAAAGAATCCAGGTGTACTGATAGCTCTTGCCGAAGTGCCAGGTGCCGTCG